>QZKV01000148.1 GCA_003599575.1 Desulfobacteraceae bacterium
ATCCTCGATGGAATAGCGCAACCCTTCCCTCCCCAAGCCCGAATCTTTGACCCCGCCGTAAGGCATGTGGTCCACGCGCCAGGAGGGCACGTCGCCCACGATCACCCCGCCCACCTCCAAGCGATCCCAGGCCATCTGGGCGCGATACAGATCCCGGGTGAACACGCCGGCCTGCAAGCCGTAGCGGCTGTCGTTGACCATGTACAGGGCTTGTTCAAATTTCGTGAACCGGGACAGCACCGCCACCGGGCCGAAGGCTTCTTCCCGGCAGATGGGCTGGTCATCGGGCACATTTTCCAGCAGTGTGGCCGACAGCAGGGCCCCGCTGCGCTCGTTGCCGCACAACAGCCGTCCGCCGGCGCTCACGGCCGAGGCGATCCATTCCTGCAGGCCCATGGCTTTTTTTTCGGTGATCAGGGGGCCGATGAATGTGCGGCGATCTTTGGGGTCGCCGGTTTTGAGCGCTTTGACTTTGGCGACCAGCCGCTCGCGCAGGGCTTCGTAAACGGCTTCGTGGATCAGGATGCGCTGGACGCTGATACAGCTTTGTCCCGACTGGTAAAAGGAGCCCATGACGAGGCGTTCCACCGCATCGTCGAGATCGGCGGTTTCATCCACGATGCAAGCCGCGTTGCCGCCAAGTTCCAGGACCACCTTTTTCTTGCCGGCCTTGGCTTTAAGCCGCCAGCCCACGGCATCCGAACCGGTGAAGCTGAGCAGCTTGAGCCGTTCGTCGGTGACCAATTGGTCCGCACCGTCGCGCGGGCAGGGTAAAATGGAAAAGGCCCCCTCGGGCAATCCGGCCTGGGCCAGCACCTCGCCGATAATGAGCGCGCCCACGGGGGTGGCGCTGGCCGGTTTGAGCACGAACGGACAACCGGCGGCAAGGGCCGGGGCTATTTTGTGCGCCACCAGGTTCAAGGGGAAATTGAACGGGCTGATAAAAGCACAGGGGCCGAGCGGCACCCGCTGGGTCATGCCGCGGTAACCGCCGGCGCGGGGGCTGATCTCCAGGGGGATGGTTTCGCCGCCGATGCGCACGCTCTCTTCGGCCGCCACGCGGAAGGTGTCGATCAGGCGGGTGGCCTCGCCTTCGGCATCGGCAATCGGTTTGCCGGCTTCGATGCACAGGCTCATGGCCAGCTCGTCTTTGCGTTTTTCGAAAGAGTTTACGCAATGGTAGAGGATCTTTTGCCGCTCATAGGGTTTCAGGGCCGCCATCTCGGGGGCGGCTTGTGCGGCCAGGCCGATGGCCCGGTCGATGGTGGCGCGGTCGGCCAGGGCCACGCGGGTGGCCGTTTGCAGGGTGTACTTATCCGTGACCGGCAGATCGGTATTGGGTGACTGGGCCCGGCTGCCGAGATAGAGGGGATAGCTTTTCTGTAGCATGGTTTTGCCTCCTTCTTTGATTTCTTTTGTAAATGTACCAACTCCTTAAAGGAAGCTGGAGCTTCCTGAAACGAGCTTCCTGAAACGGGTTCCCAAGCTGGAGCTTGGGAACCAGCGCAACCAGCGCAATCACCCTCTCGCCGCTCCACCGTCACACCCGCATCTCGATCTTGCCCAGCCGCTGGGTCAGTTTGAGATTCTCGCGGTAGTCGATGGGAATGACCACCAGGCTGGGGCCTTGCTCGTCTAACGCCCGCCGCAGCACGCCTTGAAGATCGGCGCTGCGCTCGCAGTGGTGGGCGTGCCAGCCGAAAGAATGCGCCATCTGCACGAAATCGGGATTGCCGAAACTCAGATCGGTGTGCCGGCCGTAAAGATGTTGCTGCTTCCAGGCGATCAGGCCGTAGGCATTGTCCTGCCAGACCTGCACGACGATGTTGCTGTTCAAGCGGCGGGCGGTCTCCATCTCCTGCACGTTCATCAGCAGGGCGGCATCGCCGCAGACGGCCATCACTTTGCGCTCGGGATGGACCAGGGCGGCCCCGATGGCGCCCGGCAGGGCAAAACCCATGGCGCAGAATCCGTTGGGAATCAGGCAGGTGTTGGGTTCGTTGCAGTGATAGTAGCGGCCCACCCACATTTTATGGGCGCCCACGTCGGACAACAGGATATCCTGCGGTCCCAATACGGCCCGCGTGTCCCAGATCACCTTCTGCGGCTTGATCTGCCCCACGGCATTGTCTTCGGCATGCTGGCGCAGATCGCCGAGCATCTCTTCACGGGCCTTGCGGGTGTGGCTGTGGTCGAAACGCGAACGCATAGGCTTCGCGGCCGCGGCCCGCTCGTTGAGCATCCACAAGGTATGGGCCAGATCGCCCACGATCTCGGCGGCAATTGGATAATTGGCATCGATTTCCGCGGGGATGAAATCGATATGCACGATCTGGCGGCAGCAGGCCGAATTCCATAGCCGGGGCGGGTACTCCACCATGTCGTAGCCCAGGGTGATGACCACATCGGATCGATCCACGGCCACGGCCGTAAAGTCGCGGTCCTGAAGCCCGATGGTGAAGCAGCAGCGCTCGTCGTTCATATCCACGGCGCCTTTACCCATGAAGGTGCCGACCACGCCGATGCCGGTCTGCTCGACAAATCGGCGCAACTGTTTGCTGGCGCGCTTGCGGATGGTTCCGTTGCCGGCCAGTATGATCGGGCGGCGGGCCTCGGCGATCACCCGCCAGGCTTTGTCCACGATCTTGTCGTCCGGTACGGGCCGGCGGAAGCGCCGGGGCTCGATGGGCCGGGTGCCGGCTTCCAGTTTGGCGATATCTTCGGGCAGCTCGATCAGGCAGGCGCCGGGTTTTTCCGTGCGGGCCAGGCGGACGGCTTTGCGGATGATCTCCGGGATGGTGTCGGGGTGCAGAACGGTCTGGGCGAATTTGGTCACCGGCCGGTACATGGAAACCACGTCCATGATCTGATGGGACTCTTTGTGGCGGCGATGGGAGTCGCCCTGGCCGGTGATCGCCAGCATGGGCGCGCGGTCCATGTTGGCATCGGCCACACCCGTGATCAGGTTGGTCGCCCCGGGACCCAGGGTGCTGAGGCAAACCGCCGGATTGCCCGTCAGGCGGCCGTAAACCTCGGCCATGAACGCCGCGCCTTGTTCGTGGCGGCAGAGAATGAAGCGGATCTTCTGCGATTGATCCAGGGAGAGCAGAAAATCGGCATTTTCTTCGCCCGGCACGCCGAAGACATACTCAATGCCTTCGGCTTCCAGACAACGGATCATCAGGTCGGATGCTTTCACGGCTTTTTCCTTGGTGGATGATGACTTAAGCAAATGGTCCTATGTTACTATAAGTTCTACTGGCTTGATGACAAACTTGCTGCGGTTCTCGTTCATTTACCGTAGCGAAGGCTCTCGGCGTTATTATGGGAAAAGATGGGATATGCAGGGTGAGCTTTTGCGGTTGTGTGGCGGGCGGAAGCTGGAGCTTCCTGAAACGGGTTCCCAAGCTGGAGCTTGGGAACCAGCGTGGGGGGTGGAGCTTGGAAAACAGCGCCAGGCGGGCGGTCAGATTCTATGATAGATCCGGCGGTGTCCGCCGGTGGATAGGATTTCGTTCAATGGCGCCTCGCAGGGAAGGCTCCGAACAGCCTCCCCGTTCAAACTTCAGCGGCGATACCGCTGCGAAACCAGGCCCTTTGACAACGCCGTCTTGCCAGCCGGACCGGTATCGATATAATAAAAGGCATCGACAGGCGCCGGGGGATGGTCCTTCCATCCGCATTCCCAGGCAACCGCACCTCTCGCCGACTGGATGGATGAAGAAAAGGACGGGACCGATGAAGGCTTTCTTGCAGGGCATCGCCTACAATTTCAAAGGACTCAAGCTTGGTCTGCGCACAAGGGCCTTGTTCATGTGGGGTCTGGCCCGGGTGGTGATTCTGATGGTCATCACCGTGGCGGCCGCGACCATCATCCTGATCAATTACCAGGAAATTCTGAACCTGATGTGGAACCGGCCGGAAAGTCTCTGGATCCTGTGGCTGTGGCATTTGCTGTCCTGGCTTATGGCGCTGGTATTGCTGGCTATTTCAACGGTGGTTGGGTTTTTGGTGGCCCAGTTGTTCTTCAGCGTTTTCATCATGGATCTCATGTCGCAGATTACAGAGCGGATGGCGACAGGAACACTTAAGCGCCCCTATACCATACCCTGGTACAAATACTTCGTCTATTTGCTGCGGCAGGAAATTCCCCGCGCCGTATTGCCGGTGCTGATCTCCCTGCTGCTGATGGTTCTCGGATGGTTCACCCCTTTGGGGCCGGTCCTCACGATCGTCTCCCCGCTTTCGGCCGGACTCTTTTTGGCCTGGGACAATACGGATCTCACGCCTGCGCGGCGGTTTGCGCCGTTTCCCGTGCGCTTGGCATTTTTGCGCCGGCACCTTGGCTTTCACTTGGGATTTGGGATCTTGTTTCTGATCCCCGGCTTCAATATCCTCCTGCTGGCCTTTGCACCGGTCGGGGCCACGCTTTTCTATGTTGAAAAAATCGATCCTCCGGTGATTTCGTCCAGCCCCTGAAAAAGTCAACCGATCTGTTTCCAGTTTCCCAAAACTCCCGGCCCGACTTTTCAATTGGGCGGGTGTTGCAAGGCCGACCCTTCTGCATTAGCTTTTTGGCACTCCGTTCACCCCCCTTGCAATTCCCCTTGTTTTCAGCCGATTCCAAGTCTCCGCATGGCCTCAAACCCATTGATCCGCAGAACCGATTGAACCTGGGGGAAACCGAGGTGTGTTTTGGCAGTCAAGACAGCGCAGTTCGAAAGCTCATTGCTGCATGTTCACAGATCCAAACGATAACGTCGTCATCCCACGGATGACGACGGTTGCAACGACCGCCTTTTTGTCCTTCCCGAACGCCTCTGTAATTCATTTCTCTAATATGATTGCACCGGCTTAGCGCTGTAAGGATGACAAACGTATGCGCGTATCTACTGCAAACACCGGCTTGCATTTATCTTCAAGGTCTTACTATTTTTTCAGGCCCTTTATACCAAGATCCTTGCAGATATTTCTGAGAAGAAATTTGATTCATATGAAAAACGCCGCCAGGAGAAGCAATTGGCCGATTGATCTAAAAGCCGGCCGCTTACCCGCAATGTGGCAGGGGTGGCCGGGAAAAAGCAGATTTGCTTTCATACTGACCCATGATGTGGACACGGCCGCGGGGTTCGACAGATGCCTGGACGTGCTCGCTTTGGAAAAACAACTGGGTTTTAAATCTTCATTCAACTTCGTACCGGAACGCTATCCCCTTCGACGTGAAGTTTTGAGTGCGGTGGCGGCGAATGGATTCGAGGTCGGCGTGCACGGATTGAAGCACGATGGCAAACTTTACAATTCCTATCGCACATTCAGATTGCGCCGGGAAAAGATAAACAGCTATCTAAGCGATTGGCAGGCCGTCGGTTTCAGGTCGCCTTCGATGCATCACAATCTGGGCTGGATTCAAGAGTTGAACATCGAATATGATTCGTCCACTTTTGATACGGATCCATTTGAACCCCAGTCCGATGGCGTACAGACGATTTTTCCCTTCTGGGTCGAGGGCCCAAATTCCCATGAAGGCTATGTGGAAATGCCCTATACGCTGCCGCAAGACTTCACCCTGTTTGTCATGCTGCGCGAGAAAACCGACCTGATCTGGAAAAAGAAACTTGAATGGATCGTGGAAAAAGGCGGACTGGCGCTTATGAACACCCATCCCGACTACATGAACTTCGCTTCCGGCCTGCCCGGCAGAGAACAATACCCGGTCAGACTGTACGAGGAATTTCTCAAATACGTGTCCCGCGAGTACGCGGGCATGTATTGGCACGTTCTTCCGAAAACGATCGCCCGGTTTTACAAGCAAACCCATGTGCGATTCGCCGCTTACAAGGATACTTTGCCGCCCGGCGTTCCCAGCCCTGATCGTCTCCGGATGCCTGATCTCGGGCTTCCACAAGAAGAATAGAACGGCAGGCTTGCCCCGAAAAATGCTTTTCAGCTTTACTTCTCACCTGGCAGGCTCGCGAAGCTCTGCTTATGCAGTGCTGCCTCCGGTCGAAGATTCATGTGATCTGCTGCTGCAAAGCTTGGGCAAGCCCCATCAGGCGCTGGCGGTGTTCCGGCGGAATCATCAGCACCGGTATGGACCGGTTGGCCGGCAAGCCTTTGGGCGGCACCGCGCGAGCGCCTCTTCCCAAGGCGTCAAAATGCCCGGGCACGCTCAGGAAGAGGAGGATATCGGCCAGATTGCCGGAAATTCCCGGAATGTCGGCCGCTTCGATATACTGCAGAAACAGAGTATTGGTGGATAAGATCCATTCCGGCATGTCGGCTGCCCCGCTTCGCCCGCAGTCGCTTTGCGATTGCATGGCGCGGCAGCCGAAAGGCCGCACCGCATAGACGCTGCACAGGTCGTCCTTGAGCAGCGGGCAAGGACCGTTGCCTGGATCGGCTGTCTCGTCCGGCACCTCTTTTCCTTGCGCGCACAGTTCGGCCAAGCCGTTGATGGTCAGCGTCGGGCGGAAGCGGGGCCGCCGCACGGCGGCCTCCAGATCCGCAAGCGGCGGCGGCTGGCCCTGTGCCTGCCAATGGGCCAGGATCAGCCCTGCCTCAAGGGTCGTCAAAGTTACGTTGGCGGTGCAGCACAGGGCGCAGCCCTTGCGGCAGAACCGTTCCGGTGCGGCGCAAACATCATCGTAAAGCGCATATATCTTTTCGAGACGGGTATAACCGTGTTGAGGCGACATACAGATATCTCCTTTGAGCCGGATGATGCAGCCCCCCTGGGGCGAACCGGCATGTCCCATGCGAATAGACTGCTTTCGCTGCATACACCCAACAGGCAAGTTGGAAACCTGCCGCCTCCGCTGCTGCCATTAACCGCACGGCGTGCCGCGCGCCGGCTGCTTGACGAAGGATGCGAGGATCGTTAGGGTTAGTCTTCACGTTTCCGGCCGTCCACGATCGGCCATCGGGAGCAGCGTATGTCCGACAAGGTGGACTTTATCGATTTTCGCGCCGCTATGCAAAACATCTCGTGCTCACCACTATCTTGCTGGGGTCCGTTAAGTATCCTTCCAAATAGCCGCGATTGAACGCAGATCGGCCTGCAGTGATGGCAGCGCAACCTTAAACGCCGCTGATGCTTGCACAAGGACATTTTGCATGGAGATCATGATCGTTTCCATCATCCTGGCGATCACCCTCTTCTTTTTGATCAGCGAGTGGATCCCCATCGATCTGACCGCCATCGGCACGATGGTCGCCTTGATGCTGACCCGTATTTTGACGCCGACCCAAGCGGTTGCCGGGTTTGCGAACCCGGCCGTGATCACCGTGGGGGCCATGTTTTTGATCAGTCAGGCCATGATCCGCACCGGCGTGGTGGGTTTCATCGGCCGGCGGGTATTGCACCTTACCCGCGGCCGCGCCGGATTGGCGCTGCTGGTGGTGCTGTTGATCGTGGCGGTTGCCTCGGCATTTATCAACAATACGCCGGTGGTCGTGATGTTCATCCCGGTTATCCTGAGCATGGGCTGCCGCCTGGGGGTCAGCCCCTCCAAATACCTGATCCCCATCTCCTATGTTTCCATCCTTGCCGGTACGTGTACGCTCATCGGCACATCCACCAACATCATTGTCAGCGACTTGTCCTCCAAATACGGCTACGGTGCACTCGGCATGTTTGAATTGACCAGGGTGGGCTTGCCGCTGGCGGCCGTAGGGATCGCCCTGATCATGGCGCTCGCGCCGCGCTGGATGCCCGACCTGCTGAACCCGACGTGCGAATTGGAGAGCCAGCCCAAACGCCGGTATCTGGCCGAATTGGTCGTGCCCCGCGGCAGCGCCCTGGTCGGTTTGAACCCCTGCAACGGGCTTCCGGCCAAATATCCGGGAATCGAGGTGACGGAGCTGATCCGTTATTCGCACATTTTTCATCCCTGCCGCGATGCTGTCGCCATTGCGCCCGACGACCTGCTCCTGGTCAAAGGCTCGCCCAACGATATCACCCATATCCTGCAGGGTAAGGACGTCGATTTGCCTGAAACGCAAACGGGCATGAGTTTCAGCGGACCCGACGAAACCCTGGTGGTCGAGTTGATCATACCGCCGCAATCCGAACTGCTGGGGCAGTTGCTGCGCGAGACCCACCTGTCGCGCGACGAGGATCTGCACATCGTGGCCATCGAACGCAGCGGCCTGCATTACACGGAAAAAAAGATCAAAGATATCCGCCTGCGGATCGGCGATATCCTGCTGGTGTGGTGTCGGGCCGATCAAATCAGCAAATTCCGCGGGCGCAGCGATTGGATTTTGGTGGAAGACGTGGACCAGGAAATCGTTTACACGCGCAAAGCCCCCCTGGCCGTCGCGATTTTCACGGGCATGGTGACGGCCGCCACCACGGGCATGGCCGACATCATGGTATGTGCGCTGGCGGCAGTTTTCCTGATGTTGATTTCCGGGTGCCTGCCGTTTAAAGAAGCCTATCGCGCCATGCAAAGCAGCGTGCTCCTGCTTATCGCCGGCATGATCGCACTCGGCACGGCCATGGATAAAAGCGGCGCCAGCCGCTTCTATGCCGAGCTTTTCCTCGGCATGCTGCAGGGCTGGTCGCCCGTGCTGGTTCTGGGCGGCTTTATTGTGCTGGCCAGCATCAGCACCGAAGTGATGAGCAACAATGCCACGGCGGTGTTGCTGCTGCCCATTGCCATCTCCACGGCCATGGGGCTGGGGGTGAATCCAAAACCGTTCATCATCGCGGTCTGCATCGGCGCCAGCGCCAGCTTCGCCACCCCCATCGGCTACCAGACCAACCTTCTGGTCTACGGACCGGGCGGCTACCGGTTCACCGACTACCTAAAAATGGGTATTCCTCTCAATGTCATGGTGCTGGCGGGCGGTACCATGCTCATTCCGATCTTTTGGCCGTTCTAAATCCCGCCGGGCGAGCGCCACCTTTCCGCTGGTTCCCCAAGCTCCGGCTTGGGAACCCAGTCTGGAAGCTCCAGCTTCCCATGCGAGATAGAAAGCCATCATCCGCCGTTATGGTGCCGCTAAAAAAGACGCACGCAGACGTTCCACATACCTTTTCGGCCCGATGAAAATACGGTTGCTCCCAGCTGTTCACCGGCAACCTGTGGGAAGGGAAGGGAAGCGGAGCTTCCCGAAACGGGTTCCCAAGCCGGAGCTTGGGAACCAGCGAAAGCTGCATGGGTTGACAAGCTGCGTGAGCTTGGTCGTGGAGAACGGCCGGCCCAGTGAAACAGGTATGGACTTTTGAGCGGAAATGTCATACTAAGTTCCGTTTCTCACGCTTGCGGCTTGCACGCACAAGCCAACAATGCGCTGTGAGAATAACCATGGAAACAACTGGAGCCTTTCCCTTCTTTTGCATTCTTCATTTTAAAAACAATTCCGGATCGTCATACATGCTTATCATTATCAAGAAATGCCCGTTCTCCGGGCTGAAGGAGTGTACTTCCAGATGACCGATTCATCTAAATCCAACCCGTCCATCCGCAATGTGGCCATCATCGCCCACGTGGACCATGGCAAGACCACTCTGGTGGATGCTATGTTCCGGCTGTGCGGGTTGTTCCGCGAGGGTCAGAACGTAAACGAACGGCTCATGGACAACCTGGACCTGGAACGCGAACGCGGCATTACGATTGCCGCGAAGAACTGCTCGGTGCATTGGCGCGATGTCAAAATAAACATCATCGACACCCCGGGTCATGCCGATTTCGGGGGGGAAGTGGAACGCGCCCTTTCCATGGCCGATGGCGCACTGCTTCTGGTGGATGCCTCCGAAGGTCCGCTGCCGCAAACGCGTTTTGTGCTCGAAAAAGCATTGGCCGCAGGTCTTCCGATCATTGTGGTGATCAACAAGATCGACCGCAAGGATGCCCGGCCCGAACAAGTGCTGGATCAAATCTACGATCTGTTCATCGACCTGGACGCCAGCGATGCGCAGCTGGACTTTCCCTATATCTACGCCATCGGACGCGACGGCATTGCCCAGACGCACCCCAACGAACCGGGTAGCAATCTGGATCCGCTGCTGGACATGATTCTGCAAAAGATTCCACCGCCGGTGTATCAGCCGGAGCTTCCTCTTCAGATGCTGGTTTCGGATCTGGGCTGGTCCGATTATTTGGGCCGTCTGGCCGTTGGCAAGGTGGCCAACGGGCGCGCGCGGATCAAAGACGCCCTGGTTTGCATCGGCGTCGACGGCGAGCAGCGGCCACTCAAAGTCGCCTGCCTGCAGACCTACGAGGGGCCGGCCCTCAAAGAGGTTGAGGCGGCCGATCCGGGTGAGATCGTCGTTTTGGCAGGTATCGACGAGGTGCGGATCGGCGATACGATTTGCACGCGGGGCACCGGCAAAGCCCTTAAACGCATCCGGGTGGACGAACCCACCGTAGCCATGCGCTTCACCATCAACACCTCGCCGTTCGCCGGACGCGAGGGCCGCTTCACGCAATCGCGCCATCTGCGCGAGCGATTGTTTAAAGAGACCTTGCGCAATGTCGCCATCCAGGTGGAAGAAACCGACCAGCGCGAAGAATTTCTGGTAAAAGGCCGGGGCGAATTCCAATTGGCCATCATGATCGAGACCATGCGGCGGGAAGGTTTCGAACTGGCCGTGGGCCGTCCGGAGGTGCTTTTCAAATGGCGCGGGGCCGCCAAAATGGAGCCCATGGAACGGCTGTTTGTGGATTGCGATGAACGTTTCATGGGGGTGGTGACCGAAAAACTGTCCTCACGCAAGGCGCTGATGACCAACCTGATCAACCATGGCAGCGGCCGGGTGCGCATCGAGTTCAGCATCCCGTCGCGCGGACTGATCGGCTATCGCGATGAGTTTCTGACCGATACCAAGGGCACCGGCCTGCTGAATTCCTATTTTGCCGGGTATGATGATTATCGCGGGGAATTTCCCAGTCGTTTTACCGGGTCGATCGTTTCGGACCGCCAGGGTACGGCCGTGGCCTACGCGCTTTTCAACCTGGAACCGCGCGGTCAATTGTTCACCCGGCCTGGCGAGCCGGTGTACGAGGGCTTGATTTTCGGCGAACACAACCGCCCCAGCGATCTCAATGCCAACCCCTGCAAGGAAAAGAAGCTGACCAACATGCGCGCCTCGGGTCATGACGAAAACGTCGTTCTGACGCCGGTCAAACCAATGACCCTGGAGTGGGCCGTTCACTTCATCCGCGAAGACGAGATGGTGGAGGTCACGCCCCAATCCATCCGCCTGCGCAAATCGATTCTCACGGCGCAACAGAGATACCGCGCGCGCAGCGAAAAGGCGGCCGGATAAGGGGCCTGCTCCGATTCGCCATTTCCGTTGACTTTGGTTTGCGGAGATAGAAAATCGGGGGCTTGGACGTGCCGATGGGAACACGATACCTGTCATGCAGGTGTCCGGAGACACCTTGGGCCGGCCAATTTTTGGAGCAAAGAAACAGACCCTTGCTGAAGAATTTTTTTTGTTTGACTTTTTAATCCCAATGATTCCAATTAGAAACATGCAGCCGGACGCCTATATAGCCTGCCCCGAGTGTGATTTGCTGCATCGGCGCGAACCGTTGCCGCCCAACGGCATGGCGACGTGCCGGCGTTGCGGGGCGGTATTGTACCGGGGCCAATACAAAAGCCTGGACCGCACATTGGCCATGTCCCTCACCGGTATGATCCTTTTCGCGATGTCCAATCTCAACCCTTTTCTGACCTTGCATCTGGAAGGTCAGGTGCAGGAAACCACGTTGATCAGCGGGGTCATTGAATTGTATCGCCAGGATATGCCGATCCTGGCCGCGCTGGTGCTGGCGACCGGGATCGTTTTTCCGCTGGTCACATTGGCCGGCTTGACCTATGTGCTTCTGCCGCTGAAATTCAATCGCAGACCGTGGGGGATGGCAGCCATATTCCGAATCATCTCTAATCTGAAGCCCTGGGGAATGACCGAAGTCTTCTTACTGGGCATCCTGGTATCGATAGTGAAGCTGACCAATATGGCGCAGATTGTTCCGGGAGTGGCGCTGTATGCTTTTGCGGGCCTGGTTTTCGTCGTCGCCGCCACGGCGGCATCCTTGAATCCGGATACGGTATGGCAGCGGTTGCCGGTGAAACGATGAACGCTGATCAAAAATCGGCGCTGACGGCCGGAAAGGCCGGGCTGGTCAGTTGCCGGGAATGCCGGCTGTTATCCCGGCTGCCGGCCACCACAGCGCGTGCCCAGCCGATATGCCCGCGCTGCGGGGCGACCCTGCATCCACGCAAACCCAACAGCATCGCGCGAACCTGGTCGCTGGTGCTGGCCGCCATGATCATGTACGTACCGGCCAATGTGCTGCCGGTCATGCACACCACCTATTTCGGCAAAATCAAGTCCGACACGATCCTCAGCGGGGTCCACTATTTCATGATCAGCGGCAGCTGGCATATCGCTCTGATCATTTTTATCGCCAGCGTGATCGTTCCGGCCTTCAAGCTGGTGGTTCTCGTTTTCTTGTTGATCTCACTGCATCGCCGCTCCGATCGCTATCCCGAAGAGCGCACCCGTTTGTATCGTATCATCGAAGTCATCGGACGCTGGTCCATGGTGGACCTCTTTGTCGTAACGGTTGTGGTGGCGCTGTTGCAGTTGGGAAGTTTGGCGAGTGTGCGAGCGGGTCTTGGGGCGATCTTTTTCGGGGCGGTGGTGGTGATCACGATGATCGCCGCCAGGAGTTTCGATCCGCGGTTGATCTGGGACGCAATGGAGCATCGAAAAAAATGACTGACGAGCACCAGGAACAATCTCCGAACCTCGCGGCCATCCCGCAACCGGTCCTGCGCAAATCAAAACGTCTGGGCGTGATTTGGATCATTCCCGTGATCGCCGCCCTGGTGGGCATCTGGCTGGCCGTCCGGGCCGTAACCCTCGCTGGACCGACCATCACCATCGCCTTCAAGTCGGCCGAGGGTCTTGTGGCGGGCAAGACCAAGATCAAGTTTAAGGATGTGGAGGTCGGCCAGGTCGAGTCACTCGGCCTCAGCCCGGATTTGTCCCACGTGACGGTCAGGGCCTCCATGGTGGGGGATATCGAGCCCTATCTCACTACCAACACGCAATTCTGGGTGGTTCGGGCCCGGGTTGCGGCCGGCGCGGTGTCCGGGCTGAGCACGTTGTTCTCGGGAGCCTACATCGGCATGGACCCGGGCCAGGCCGGAGAGCCCGCGCGCTCGTTTACCGGGCTGGAGTCACCGCCGGCGGCCACCGTGGACACCCCGGGCCGTTTCTTCAATTTGCGTGCGGAAAGTTTGGGATCTTTGGACGTGGGTTCACCGGTCTATTATAGAAAAATCAAGGTCGGCCAAGTGGTTCGGTACGAAATGACCAAAGACGGCTCGGCAGTGAATATTCGGCTTTTCATCCAGGCGCCGCATGATAAAGGCGTTCACGTCAATACCCGTTTCTGGGAGGCCAGCGGCTTTGATGCCACTATCGACACCAGCGGGGTACGGATCAACACCGATTCACTGATCAATTTGCTCATCGGGGGAATCGCCTTTCAAACCCCCACGAACCTTCAGCCCGGGCCAACGGCGCCGGAGGACCATACCTTTGTCTTGTACAGCAGTCGCGAGCAGATCGATGAACCCGTCTATATGCAGAAATTGTATTTGATCTCTTATTTTGACGACAACGTGCGCGGGTTGAGCAAAGGCGCGGCGGTCGAATTCCGCGGGATAAAAATCGGCGAAGTCGTCGATGTGAAACTGGAATTTTCCGAAAAGCAGTCCGCTTTCCGCACCCCTGTGCTCATGGTCATTGAGCCGGAGCGGATCGACATAGCGGGAGAAAACAAGGTCGACAAGGAAGGTTTGATCCTGAAATTAATTGAAAGGGGCTTGCGCGCACAGGCACGCACCGCATTGCTGCTTACCGGGCAATTGTATGTCCATCTGAGCATGTACCCTGAGGCGGCGCCCCAGAAACTGCGCCACGCCGGACCCTATGCGGTCATCCCCAGCGTACCCGGCACAACCGAAGAGATCACCAGCGGTATCACCACGTTTCTAAAAAGGCTCGAAAAGCTGCCCTTGGAGCAGATTGGCAGCGACTTGAGCGCAAGCTTGGGTCATATCCGGCAACTGGTCGCTTCCGAGGATTGGGTGGCCGCCTTGGGCTCGCTGCGCCACAGCCTGAATCAATTGGAAAGCTTCACCGCCGCCTTGAACAGCGAGGTGGCCCCCGAATTCAAAACAGCCCTGGCGCAGCTGCAACGGACCCTGGCCCAGAGCGAACACACCTTGTCCGCGGCCGAAGGTCTGGTCGGCGGCAATGCGCCGCTGGGCTATGATGTGCAACAGATGCTCCGCGAACTGACCAAGGCCGGCCGCGCGGTCACGGCATTGGCCGATTACCTGCAGCGCAATCCGGACGCTTTCATTTTCGGGAAAGGAGCCCCCCAGCCATGAGCGCCCTCCTGCGCCCGCGCATGCGGGCCTTCCTGTTGCTGATACTCCTTTCGGCCGGTTGCCGGGCTGCATCGCCGCCGATCGCCTACTACACCCTCGGCTCTGCGGAGGGGGCAGCGGACGCCCTTGAAACCTCATCGACCAAAACCACCATCGGCATCGGCCCGGTCTCCTTGCCCCAATATCTGGACCGGCCGCAACTGGTCACGCGCACAGGGCCCCATCGGCTGCGCTTCGACGATTTTCATCTTTGGGCCGGTTCCCTGTCGGAGGAGATTGCACGCGTTGTGGCCGAAAACCTCATGCTGATGACCCGCTCCCCGCGCGTCGCGCGCCTGCCCTGGGGACACCGCTTCCGGCCCGATATCGTCATCGGTATCGAGGTCCTCAATTTCGAGGCGCATGCGGATGGAAGGGTCCACTTGATGGCCGCCGTAGCCTTGTCCGATCGGCGCAGCGATGCCGAGACAACCTGGACGGTCGATTTGAAGGAAGAGGCCGGCGGCCGCAGCATTGCGGACCTGGTTGCCGCGCAAAGCCGCCTGATCGCCGAATTGAGCCGCCGAATCGCGGCAGCGATCCCTTAGCTAATCCGCGCGGAAGCGCACAGAAACCCGCATCCACTGCATCTCTGCGGGTGTGTCATTTATTCCCCGCATCATCTCTGCTGATCAGGTAATTCCACGATAAACCAAGGATTGAGCAAGGATTTCTTGTTGTAGCGCAGGGGCGTTCGGCCTTCAAATTCCAGCACGTGCGCTCCGGCGGCCTCGGCCACGGCCTGACCGGCTGCGGTATCCCACTCCATGGTCGGTCCCAGGCGCGGGTATTGATCGGCCGCTCCTTCGGCGACCAGGCAGAATTTCAACGAACTGCCGGCGGATATGAACGCGATATCCTTTTTTGCGGATCGCACCTGCGCCAGATAATCTTCCAGCTCCTGCGTTGCATGCGACCGGCTGCCGGCCAGCGTGAACGGTCGCGCGGCCTGCCGATTCGGCAGCCGTTGCGCGGAAGCAATCAGCTCGTCGAGCGCGACTGCATCCATGGCCTTGATCCGGCCAAGGGTTGCCTGTGCATCGGTCACCTTGTAGGCGCCGCGATTTTTTTCTGCGAAATAGAGCCGATCCATGACAGGCACATAGATGACTCCTCCTATGGGCCTGTCGACATCCATCAAAGCAATATTGACCGTGAACTCACCATTGCGCTTGATGAATTCCTTGGTGCCGTCCAGCGGATCGACCAACCAATAGTATTTCCACGCCCGGCGTTGTTCGAAGGGAATATCGCGCCCCTCCTCGCTCAACAACGGCAGGGCCGATGGGGCCAGAATCGATCGAATGATCGTATGGGCCTGCTTGTCGGCAACGGTCACCGGAGAATGGTCCGCTTTATGTTCCACCTTGATGTCGGTTGCGTACAGCTCCAAGATCTTGCGCCCCGCCTGGCAGGCGGCCTGAATTGCCAATCCAATCCACTCGGTTTTCATGACACCCTTTCGGCGGCTTGCGCAAGCGCAGCGCTTCAGCTTGCCGTTCACTCAGCCGCATCAATGCTTGCCTGCATGTTTTGTCATCGGTGATCCGCACTGTCAATGGGTACTTGCCGTGATCAATGTTCAGACCCTCCTCCGGACCTGCCGCAAGGTTGGTCGCTGATCTTGGGCGGTCAAACGACGGGAAGGCCGCCTGCCGAACCGGATGTCAGACTGCAAATGAACCAATTTTTCCCAAGGCTGCTGTTTTCGTGCATTGGCCTTGCGGTTCAACTCCGTAGTTTTTGCAAGCTGCCGCCGCCGCAAACGATTCAAATGACCGTTAAGCCCCATGATACCGGGCCAAACGGATCTTCTCATTTTCAAAAAACCCTTTTGCCGGCAGTGTTTCTATTGGTGGCATTTTAATTGCAGCCCGATCATTGATTTTGTGCCGGCGCACCCCGGTGAAGGGGACGCCGGTTGAGGCGTCGGGCCGGCCTTGCTGTCTCGGGCAGGGAAGTGAGAAAGGAGGGTTTTCTGAGTTCAAAAAAATACCGCAGGTTTATCGCATGTGCAGTTTTCGTATTTCGCTGTGGCCAATGGTGCATACCAAATGCCCGGATCGTGAGGCAACATGATCCGGGGCAGATCGATCCATTCCAGGAATACTGATCCGCCGGGCAGACACCTTGTGACCATTCGGTATGGTCATTCGTTCTTTGTTACGGATGATGGTATGCCCGCATGGTTTTCCTGGAATGCCGGGAGGAGAAGAACCGCTTATGCAACAGGAGCTATCATTTTCACACGGCATTGCATCTCGTATGTTGAATCGGGTTTCAAGAAGAACGCATTTTGATAAACCGCCTAGCGCATCAAGCGCAATTCCTGCAAAAGCGCCTGCTGAACGCCACGCCCGAAAATGGGGAGTCCTGTTTTCATTTCGGAGAGCCGCTCCCCGCCTAGCGGCGATTTTGATTTGCCTGCTTTTAAGTGCTCTGCCGTCCCTTGCGGCGGCCGCCAGCGTCACCTTGGCATGGGATCCGGTCGCGCCTGCGCCGAGCGGATATAAGTTGTTTATGCGGACTTCCAGCGGGAGCTACAATTACGCCAGTCCTGCCTGGCAGGGGGCGACCACGACCGGCACCATCGACCAGTTGCAGCCGGGACAGAGCTACAGCTTTGTTGCGCGCGCATTCACCGCCGGCAGCGAAAGCGGCAATTCCAATGAAGTTCAATACACTGTGCCCAACAACCGGCCGGTGGCCGATGCCGGGCCCGATCTGGCGGTGAATTCCGGGGCCGGCGTAACGTTGGATGGACGGGGATCGAAAGATCCGGATGGTTCCATTGCGTCCTATCGTTGGACTCAGACCGGCGGGCCGGCGGTATCCCTGACCAACGGCAGCACGGCTCAAGCCACCTTCAAAGCTCCCAGCGTCACCGCCACCACCACGCTGGTCTTTCAACTGACCGTGGCCGATGCACAGGGCCTTAGCGCCTCCGATGCGTGCACGGTAACGGTCGTCGCCCAGGCCCCGGCTCCGGTGGATTCCGATAATGACGGCGTTCCGGACGTGGATGAGATCAATCGATACGGCACCGACCCCTACAACCGGGATACGGATGGGGACGGCGTCAGCGATGGCGATGAGATCAAGTCGGGAACCGACCCGCGGGTAGGGGAAATTGGTTCGGGCACAGGCAAAATCTGGATCGAGGCGGAAGAGGGCGATATTTACGCCCCCATGCAAATAACCGCGCATACGAGCGCATCCAACGGTGATTGCATTCGCGTGCCGAGCGGTTCCGGCACCGGCGGGTACGCCGCTTACCGGTTTGACATTCAAGAAGCAGGCAGTTATTGGATATGGGGAAGATTTCTGGCGCCAAATGGTGCAAGCAACTCTTTTTTCATCTCCGTGAACGGCGAATCAAATGCCATTTGGAGTCTGCCGGCGAGCACGGCTTGGCAGTGGGCCCGATTCGGTGCCGCGAAGACCTTTCAGGCCGGCCGTCATACGATCCTCATCCGGCACCGTGAATACAACACTCATTTGGACAGGCTGCTGATTACCAAGGATTCCACATATGTGCCCGAGGGCGAAGGTGAGCCCCTGGCCGGTCCGGCAACCCATGTGGTGATCGAGGCCGAAAGCGGAATACCGAACCGGCCCATGCAGGTTCAACTCGACCCCTCCGCCTCGGGGCAAGGATATGTCTGGGCTCCCCCGGGTAAAGGCTTCTTCACCAGCCCCTCGATCAACGCCGGCCTGGTAGAGTATGAGTTTTCCGTTTCGCAAAGCGGCGATTACCGCATTTGGGGACGCGTCCGGGCGCCCTCGGGAACGGATGACTCCTTTTTCGTTGCCGTGGATGACGGAGCGTACGAGCGCTGGGATACACAGCGCGGGACCGCTTGGACCTGGGACCTGGTGAATGCTGTCAACATCGCCGATCCGAGGGTCTACCGCTTAACGGCGGGACGCCATACCCTTTCCGTCATGCAACGGGAGGACGGCACCCAGCTCGACAAGATCGTCATCACCAACAATCCACTCTATACGCCCCAGGGGGCAGGTGAACCGGCAAACCCATCCCAGGTGGCCGAGCCGGTCACCCATGTCACTCTGGAAGCCGAAGACGCCCTGATTGTTGCGAAGTTCCAGCGCCAAAGCTCTGCAGCCGCATCCGCGGGCGCATTTCTCTGGGTTCCCCAGGGCACGGGCAATTACCTTGTTCCCACGGCCGGTGCAGGACTTGCGGCATTTGATTTTTACGTATCGGAAAGCGGCGATTACCGGATTTGGGGCCGTGTGCTGGCACCATCCTCCGCGGATGATTCCTTCTTCGTGGCCATGGATGATGGGACATACGGCCGGTGGAACACGCAACCCGGTACGCAATGGACCTGGGATTCCGTTGCGGTCGGTGCGGTCGATCCCTTGCTTTACCGGCTTCAAGCGGGCATGCACACCTTCCATCTCATGCAGCGCGAGGACGGCACGCGGATCGATAAGCTGATCATCACCAAAAACCTGGGGTTCAACCCAAATTGAGCAACCCTCAACCTCATTTTCAATGAGCAGCAGGTATTAATTCAGACCTCCAAAGGAAATTGTCATGAAAAGATCCATTGTCAGTGTATTTGTAGCTCTAGTGTTATTGCTGTTCTGCGGTTCACCGGTAATCAGTGCGGCCCTTGCAGCGGCTTTTCCAGGTGCCGCCGGATTCGGTACTTCCACGGCGGGAGGCCGCGGCGGCAAAGTCCTGGCCGTGACCAATCTCAACGACAGCGGCGCCGGCAGTTTCCGGGCAGCTTGTGAAGCCAGCGGCGCACGCATCGTCGTTTTCCGCACCGGTGGTACGATTAAAATCAAAAACAACATTGTCATAAGCAATCCTTATATCACCATCGCGGGCCAGACCGCTCCCGGCGGCGGAATCAGCCTGCGCGGCGCGGGGATTTGCATCCGAACCAACGATGTGATCATGCGCGGCATCCGTATTCGCGTGGGCGACGACCCCGACGGTTATAAACCCGAGAACCGGGACGGCTTGTTTCTGGAAAACAATAACGGAAACGTCCGCAATGTGGTCATCGATCATTGCTCGATCAGCTGGGCGATCGATGAAAACATGTCGATGTGGTATCCCGGCATGCGCAATATCACGGTCAGCAACTGCATCATTTCCGAGGCGCTGAACAATTCACTGCACCCGAAAGGCCCGCACTCTATGGGGCCGCTGGTGGGTCCGGGTATTTCCAGCGTCACCTTTTACGGCAACCTCTTTGCCCACAACACCGCTCGCAATCCGCGCCTGCAGGGGAGCAACACCGAAGTCATCAACAATGTTATTTACAATCGGGGCAGATGGGATGCGGATATCGGCGGCGGCACAGACCCCCAGAACATCGTGATCATCGGCAACTACTTTAAAAAGGGGCCGAGCTTCAGCAGCAATCCCTATCCGATCTCCATTCGGGATTACACGGTGGCCGGCTCGCGCGTTTACGCCGATGACAATATCGGCAGCAGCTATACTTCCGGCAACCTGTGCGACAGACCCGCTTTTCTCGTAAGCAGCCGGCCCTTTGGTTCTTCGGGCGTCCCCGTCAAAACCGCGCGCGCTGCATATGACTGGGTGCTGGCCAATGCCGGCGCCAATCCGCAGAGCCCGGACCCGGTGGATGCCCGGGTGATCAGGGAAGTCAAAAACGGGACAGGGCGCATCATCGACAAGGTATCCGAAGTGGGCGGCTGGCCTACGCTGGCGACGGGCACCGCGCCGGTCGATTCGGATGGGGACGGGATGCCGGATAGCTGGGAAATAGCCCGCGGATTGAATCCCAATTATGCCGCGGACGCCAACAGCGATCGCGACAACGACGGTTATACCAATATCGAAGAATACATCAACAGCTTCTACACAAGCGGTTCCGGAAGCGTCACTCTGCAGCCGCCTGTCCTGAGAATTACTTCCGTAAATTAGAAACAAAAAAAAGCCCGGTCGCCGTAAAAGACGACCGGGCTTTTTTGTTTTCCCGAAATGAGGGCGCGGCTGCTCTCAGCCGCGATCCTTGGCCGCGCCGATTTTCTTGGATGCCGCGGGATTGAAGCGATTTTGTTTTACGGCGTCCAGCAGTGCGTACAGGCTGTGCTGTCTTTTTACTTCGAAATGGAGTTGATGGATCGCATCCAAGCCCCGATAGGCCAGCATTTCCAACATCCCGATTGCTTCGGTCCTGCCGTGATAAGTGACGGAGTAACCCAGATCCGACAGAAGCGCGCCGCTGATTTTTTCGATCTTCAGGATTTGTTTCGCTGAAAGTTCATTTTTCCACTTCTGATAATTTTGCTTCAGGATGGCGGCCTGGTTTTTTGCGTCTCCGTAATTTTCGCTGGGTTTTTTCAGCTGGATCATTTGGGGCTCAAAGGCAATGCCTATGAACGCACAAAGGTTCGCAATCGTTTCGGCCGGCTTATCGATCAATGCTTCATAAAAGAGTTCATGATAGCGGCCGGGCGGCATCCGCAGTCCGTCTTGCCTGCATTGCCGCACATAGTCGTGCCACCTTTGCGCCGACCGATAAAGGTTCTTGTTCCAGACCTTGCGGGAGGACAGGCATTGATCTCTTGCATCGCGGATAATGTGAATGAACCTGGCGTCCGGAAAATGCTCCGCAAGCAAAGGCAGGTGCAGCATATAGAAGGGGGTTTTATCCCCCCATATGGTCTTGTTGTGCCGCTTTGCAAACAAACGGTAAAAAGATTCTATGATCCCTGCGGAAGACCAATCTTCAACGGCCCCATACCACTCGCGGGCAGATAGTTGATAGCCGTTGGCCGACAACCGTTTAATGAAATTGGTGGCCGCGAGATCCGCGTGGAACTTCCGGAAATTGGCAGGCTCTTTAAGATCGCCATATCGAGGCATCCGCTTCAAGTACTGCGGGATGAAGTGGGATTCATTGCCCGGAATTGCAATCATCGAATGGTTATTTAAGATATGCACCAGCAATTTGGTGCCGGAGCGCGGCATGCCGACCAGGAAAAGGGGGCCCTCGAACAGGTGGCTTCTGCTCATCCGCACCTCGCTTGAAGCGCCCGCTGGCTTTCTTCGGCACCGTTGTTGAAGATGTTTTTGTAAATGCTTTCCAATCGGCAGGCCGCCTGCGATGCTTTGAAATGCGCCTGAGCGAAATTGTAGTTGTTCAAAGCCATCGTGCGGTATAAGGATTCATCTTTCATCAAGGCGCGGATAAAATCGGCATAGACTTGCGGATGCGAGCTTTCGGTCACAAAGCCGTGCACGCCATTGCGGAGGAAATCCGCCAATCCGCCCACGGGGCGCGTGATCACCGGCAGGCCGAAGCCCATGCATTCCAAAACCGCATTGGGCATACCCTCCCCATGGGTAGTGGGAAAACAAAGCATATGAGCGCTTTTCAAAAGCTGGTTTTTGGCTTTGCCCCGCACATAACCTACAAAACGGATGTTGCTTAATCCCGCTTCGGCTGCAAATTTCCTGGCCGGCAGCAACTCCGGCCCCTCTCCGGCGACGACAAGTTCGACCGCCGGGGTGTGCCGGGCCAAAAGCCCGATGGCGGTCATGGCTTCATAAAGTCCTTTTTCTTTGAGCAAGCGCGACATGAACAAAACCCGCCATGGCCTGGCCTGCAGGCGTTGCTCCAACGCGCGCTGGAAATCAAATCCCAGCAAGGCCTCGTCATCCAGCACGGTAAACTCGCGATAGACCGGTTTGTCCCCGACCCAGGTGATCAGCCTTCGCCTGAACGCTTCGGACAGAACGATGAAAGCGTCCGCACGGCCGAAGACGTTCTTGAACAGCCAGAGCCACCGGCTTTGAATCAGATCTTCATGCCGGCTGTTCCAGCCCCTGAAGAAAACGAGCGTTTTCTTATGGCAGAGTTTGGCCATCAGGACAAACATGCCGTCGCGCACCAGCGATTTGGTATCCAGCGACGGATTGACATGCACGATGGCGTAGCGTTCCATCACCATCCGGCGCATAAACCCACGCAGGTCACGGATCAGCCGGACGAGTTTTTCAGTGGAACCGACTTCACCTGGCCGCGTTCCGATAATCAGCTTTCCGACCGGCATCGAGAATTTGCCTTCCAGCTTCCTGTAATAGCCGGCCACTCCCCCGGGATCGCGTAAGTCGGGGTGTAAAATCAGGATTTTCATGAATTGTCACCGTTTCCTGCAGCCGCATGGCGGATGCGCTGATGCCCAGGCTTGGAATCCCGCTTTGGCGCAAAAGGGCAAATGCCTGTCTGAGCCGATTCCACAAAGTTGCGCAGTCGGCCTGGGTCCTGGAGAATGGGCTTTGACCGAGCATCAGTTCGGAGGAATGGATCATCATATTGATAATTGCGGGCCGGCGATCCAGTTGGCTGTGGATGATTTTTTGAAGAAACCCGTCTGCATAGGCTGGATTCGGGCGCAGCAAGCCATTGCCGCCGATGATCCTTTGATAGATCCGTAAGGCCGTTTTCGCACCCGGCAGATCTTTTCCAAGGCCGGCCGCCAGCATCTCGGGCAGCAACCTGTGGGGCGCATACACCGTCAGGGGTACTTCCATGATGCACTGGGGGTTGATGATATCGAGCGAACTGTGCGGCCAGTAGAACAGACGCCCAGGGGTCACACCAAACGCCGGCCCGCCCATCGATCTGCCGCGCATGGCCGCAAGGTTCCACAGGGGTACCACCGATGTATCGACCAAAAAATGGTGCTCGACCAGCCAATTGACTGTGCGCTGGTCGATGCCCCACCGGCCGGCCCGATGGGCTGTCGGACGCACTTCGTAGGCGCTTTGAATGGCCTGGAAGAGGCATTCGGCCTTCTCCCGGAACAAACTGTCCGGCAGCTCATACTGGTATGCATAGCGCCATTTAAGATCGACGCCTTCCGGCGAGGGTTGTTCAAACGGCGGCGTGGTCCAGCTGTGAAGGTGGTATCCGATTTCGCAGCGACCCTGATCCGAAATGGGTTTGAGGACCTTTAAAGCCTCTTCCCGCACGGCGCATTCATAGGTCAGCAGGTAGGTCGGCACGATATTGTAGGCCTCGCATAAGGCCTGAAAACGCGGGATGGCCGACATGTTTTGCAAGCCGATCCGATCCTGAACACGCCAGGCGTCATCGGCTTCCGTGTCCACGGTTATCGTAAAATAGATGTCGGTTACCATATTGATCAAGCCGGCAGTCGGATGGGTAAATGTTTTAGCAGCGATTTCTTAATTCTCTTTAGAGAATTGAAAATGCCATAGCTGTTGGCGTTGAATATTTTTTCCATGGGTTCCAGCAGGGAGACCTGATGACTGGTGAATCCCTTTTTGAAAAGGTTGATGCCCCATTCCGGCGATCCTTTTTCGGCGTTGGGCGTAATCCCGCCGAGATCGTAGGTCGTGGCGCCTACACGTTTGGCCCATCTAATGGACTCCCACAGGATCAGGTCGGTTTTGGGAGTGCGGTTGGCGATTCTGGTGGAACCGCTGCCGCGGGCGTACTCGGCGATGTTGGAATGCCGCAAAATGATATTGCCGCCCACCAGATCCCCGTTTAACCATCCGAGCAGGCAGGCGCAATTTTCGGGGAATGCGCTGCTGAAGCGCTGGATACCTTGAAACAAGGCGGCGGGGCGGAAATTGATCCCCTTGCTCCGGCACATGTCCCGATACATCTTCCAGAACATGGCCATCTCGGTACTGTTTTGAACGGGTTTGACCTGGATGCCGATTTTCATGGACTTGCGAATCAGATTGCGCCGGCTGCTTTTCAAGTTGCTGAAAATGTTCTCTTCCGCGGGCCTCAGGTCCAGCGTCAGCGTTTCGGTATGCGAGGTATTTTGGGGTGAAACCATATACCCCCGGGATTGCAGAAAGGATCTCAACTTCTGCGCCTGCACACGCTCCCAGAAAGGCTGGATTTCAATGGCGCACAGGCCGCTTCGGCTCAGTTGCGTTTCGTATGCCCCCCAAAGGGAAATGGCCTGTTCAATGTCATCAAAAACGGGGCCGCGCTGAACGGTGCCGACATGGAAACCGGTTCCCGGCACCCAGCTCTTGCGTATCAAGGAAGCAAAAACAGGCTCGTCTTGCCGCAGTGCGGCGATGATCATATACTGATTTGTTTTTTCCTGCGTGTGAAGGTACCACTGCGGGTTTTGAAAAACAGATCCATGCCGCGCGCTGGTCAGAAACCGGCCGATGTGTTCGGGCGTGGTTTGCAGATCCTCATAGGTCTGCCATTGAATGCTGTTCAAGGCGGCCATGTTAATCGGGCTGCATCAATCGGCAACGGTCTTGTTTTTCCATTCTCTTCAAAAAAGTCGCACTCCTGTCTTTGGGTTTTCTTAAGCAGCCCCCGGCCATCCGCTCGTAAAAGAGGTCCGCGGCAATATCTCTTTATATCGACCGGCTATGCTCTTCGGCGGAGCGCTTCGAAAGACACAGCGCTGGACCCGAGGCCGGTCGCGGTGAGTTCTTCCACCAACCGGTTCCAGTCTTGACCGATTTTGTCCCAGGTATATTTTTCTTCCACCAGCAGGCGCGCATTGGTTCCGATTTTCTTCCGTTCCAGGGGCTTCTGCATATAGTTCAAAATCGCATCAGCGAACTCTATGGGTTGCTCCGCGCGCACGTAGTGCGTCCCCGGTTGGGCGCCAATGATGGCCTCTACCCCCAGCGCGTTTGAAATCACCAGGCGGTGCAGAGCGAAGGCTTCCAGCACTTTATTCTTCAAACCACTGCCGATCTGCATCGGGTTGACCATTATCGGGATTCGCGCGGCAAAATCATACAAGCTTTCGATAAAACCGGTTACGATGATGTTTTCATCAGCAGCGGCCATTGCCTGGATGGCCGGTCCGGCGTTCTTGCCGACGATATACCACTTGATCTTTTGCGAGGACAAATAGGGCTGATACACCTTGTGGTAAAAATATTGAACCGCCGCGTGGTTCGGCGCAAAATTCAAATTGCCCCAAAAAACGATGGCATTGTCGATGGGCGGTTCACTTCCGGCATGCGCCAGCAGTTCGGCATGCACGCCATTGGGAATCAGCTTGATCTTGTGCGCCGATGCGGGGTTCAGCTTTTTGAGCTTGTCGAGATCCGCCGGCGATATGGATACAATACGATCGTGCGCATCGGCCATTTTGCGCTCGAAATTCCGATACCTTTGAAGGGTCAGCCAGGTGCTCAGCTTGCGCCGGGTGGACATTTTTTTCTTCTGGTGTGCGTAGTATCTTTCGTAAGACAACGTGGTCGAATCGCAATTATCGGCAATTTTCCGCACATTTGTCAGCGATTCGACGAACTCCGTCAATATGTCGGGAAAGACGATGACGACGTCGCTGCGATGCTTCCGGATCTGCTTCTCTAGAAACCGGACCGTTTCGGCGTAGAATTCGGGCATGGCAAGCTTGGTAAAATGTTGGTTGCTCCAGCGCAGATGCCGCCGGAAAGAACGCGGTCCGTCCGGCGGCCGGATCAAATGAATTTCCTTGAAGATACCCTGGTTTTCGAGCTCCTCGACATGCCGGCCGGGTTCTCCGAAAGTGACCAGGACGCAGGTGTGCTTTTTGGCCAGCTGGCGGCAGGGGTGATACACCCGCAAGGTGTTGCCGCTATCGAGGGGGTACGGAAGGTCTTTGGACAGAATGAGTAGATTGGCCAAGCAAACTCCTTTGTCTGGAAACGGCACCGGCTTTGTATTTGAGAACCTTGGCTCCGATCCATGGCAGGGCGCGGGCCGATTTCAGCAATGGGATGGGGTTGATTAATTCTGCGAAGTCTCTGCGGGCGAAACCCTTCGCCGCAAAAAGATGTTCGTCCAGCGGTAGAATTGCTTCACCATCAGAAGCGCCAGCGGCTTGGGTCGTTTTCTGAAGAGATAGCCCCTGTATGTATCCCAATGGAATGTCGGCCATCTTTTGTGCCAAGCATAGGCATTGCCGGATACGAAATTGAGATATTTTACTTCGCCTTTGGCCGTGTGGTGCTGCAGAATTCTTTCCCACAGCAGATTGCCGGGCGACATGTTGGCGTACGCCTCATCATAGGCTATTTTCAGGGCGTACAGCGTCTCCCCGGCCAACAATCCGAGCGAGGCCGCGATCGGATGCTTGTCCAGATAGAGCAGCGCGATTTCGCACGCACCCATTTCCGCGAAGCGCGCGATCATATGCCGGTAGAAATGCACCAGTTTTGAATCGAAACGAATTGCAGAGCGCGTGCCCCTTGCGCCCTTCCACCCGGAGGCCTCGATATCCAGGAAGACCTGCAGGGCATGCTCGAGATCCCCTTTATTCCGGACCATACGCGTGCTGAGTTGACCCGCCGCGGACGCCCGCTTGTTGGCCATACGCAGATTTTTCCTTAAGTTTTTGGATAATTTTCCAAAAAGATCCGGATACCCCGTGGCCAATTCGAGGTAATCGCATCTATCCATTTTTTCCAGAAACTTCGGCAGAGGCGCGGCTTTGAAAAGCGCCAGCGCACCTGAGTCCGGCAGCAGATCCTGGATGACCATCAAGTCCCAATCCAGCAGATTTTTTTGCAGCAATCCGGAAATGAGCGCCCGCATATTTCTGACAGTGCGGAAACACTCCGGGAAAACAATATCCTTCAGTTTCATATGGGCATGTCTGGGGATTTCAAGAACGCCCAATTCAATTCCCCAAAACCGCATGCGTATTTTTCGTAGAGGCACGATGGCCGCCACTTCATTGCCGTCGAACAATGCACAGAACGACATCGCCTCCGGTTCCGGCTCCAGCGCAGCCATATAGCTTTCATACCATTCGTAGAAGTGCCAGTAGCCCTTGCGCTTCATTTTCCCGATCAGCTCACGCCACAGGGGTTCGATGGCTTTGAATCCTTCCAACCCCCTATAGATCCGTATCGCGTTTGCCGGGGCCGCCTTCGCGCGCAACTCACGACCGACTTTTTGACTGTCAAACAGAATTTCAATCGGTCCCATCGGCCGGATTCTTTGAAAAGGAGGCGGTTTCAAAACGTACCGCCGGATTGTGCGCTTCCGCGCGGAGCTGCTTTATCTTCCCATTCAGGCAGGCACGGTACCAGGCGAGGATTTCCGCGCACATCTTTTCGATGCTGAATAAGCTTTTGATCCTTTCTTTGCCGGTGCGGCCCATTTTCTCTGCAAGGGCGGGATTGTCCAGCAGGTCATGGATATATTCGGCCAGACGCGCATCGGTATTGGAGGGGATGAGAAAGCCGGTTTGTTTATCGACGACAAGCTCGGAAGTTCCTCCCCCCAGGGTGGCGATCACCGGCTTGCCCAGGGCCATATATTCCATGATTGCGTTGGAAATGCCTTCTCCATAGGTCAGCAGCAGACCGATGGTGAACAGCTGAACATAGGATTCCACGTTGGATCGGCGCCCCAGGAAAAGAATCCGGTCGGCCAGTGGTCCGGGCACCATCCGGCGGCAGCGGTTTAGCAAGGGCCCGTCGCCGATGGCAATAAAGCTCACATCGTTGCGCTTTGCACAAATTGCGATGGCCGTGCGTACAAAGTTCGCGTGGTCTTTTCTGTGATCGACGCTGGCCACCATCCCGACCACGTGGGGTGTGCGGATGCCGTGCGCGGAACGGATTTCGTAAGCCGGATCGAGAACCCGAACGCGATCGAAGTCAAAACCATTATGCACGTGGGCACTTTTGTGCGGCGGTGCATGGTAGGCCGACAATCCCGAACGCGAATTGGCCAGGATCAGATCCGAAAAGGGAAACGTCAGTCTGGCGCGCACCCATTTACGGCCTCCGATTCTGATCCGCGACGCATTGGAAATCATCGCGTTGATAAACTTGATATTGAGCAGCCGTGCAACCGGAGCCGCATACACGGAGCACATCGATTCCCAACTGTGAATGATGTCCGGCTTGTTTTGCCGGCACAAGCTGAACAGTTTTGCAAAAATGGACAGGTCCTTGGGATATGCGCGCTTCAGATAGGTAATGGGGATGCCGAGTTCCCTGACATAGGCGTAATCGACGATTTCGGAGAGGACCACCAGATGGTTTTCCACGGCGCACCCGGACCGCATGTGTTTTAAAAACTCTGCAAGGCGCCGCTCCTTGCCGCCCATCACCAGACTATCGACAAGATGCAGAACTTTCATCAGGCAAACCGGGTTTCGATTGAATGCGCTGCGCCGCTTTCCGCCTGGGCGCGCAGTTTTAGAACCTGCACGTGCCGGCAGAGCACAAATGCCAAGCCGACCAGCAGCCACAGATAGCCGTTGATCTCATCCGGAAAAAAGGTCCTGTCCGTTATGCCGGAAACCAGAAAGCACACCATCGATGTGATGATCGCGACCAAATACTCTTTATAGGGTGTCCCTTCCGCGTCTTTCATGCGCGAATACAATTTCATGAGCAGGTATGCGAACAGGCCGAGAAAGACGCACAGGCCCAGCAGGCCGGCATCCAAGACCATTTCCAGATACATGTTGTGGGGGTGCAGGGCTTGCAGAACAATCTTTTTCTTGTGGGCATCCGTTGATACCATGGCGAATCGTCCGTCACCGAACAACAGGACCTTGTAGTCGGACGTAATCTCTTTGAGCAGGGGAAGCCAAATATGATCGACGCGGCCCGCAAAGATCTGGTTCCGGTCGCGGGAGTGAAACCCTTTGGTGGCCCTTTCCGTCACGCGTTCCGGCATCATAAAATAGACGGCCAGCATTGCCACCAACAACAAAGGCAGCCATTTGCCGCGTCTTGAAACAAATAGATAAACAAAAAAGGACAGTATGAAAATGTAATAGGCGGAGCGCGAAAACAACAGGGCAATGGCGACGGCGCATAAGCCTATTTTGAGGATGCCGGCCAGCGGCCTTTGGCGAAACAGGTCGGCCAGAATGAAGGGGAACCCGACAATGTAGTAATTGGCGATCGAATTGGTGTGCAAGCCGAAGGAAGATGCATAGAAAGACCGGGTCGAGCCCGGGTCGAAGATCAGGTTCCGATTGAAGAAGAAAAAGCCGATGATCACCACGGACAAAATAGTGATGGACCAGTTGATGGTCCGGACCACCCGCTCGATATCCCTCATTGTGTGCACATACTGGGTCAGGATGACGGCCGGTATGATGTAAATCAGCGGTTTGAAGTATTCGGAAAGAAAATAGCGCTTTAACGACAATGCTTCCGGCAGCATCTGGTTGATGGCTGTGAGATTCGGGACGGAGCGCAGGAAAGCGATGGAAAATAGCGCGATGATGGCCGCAAAGAAAATCACGGCGGGAAGCGGCGGCCGAACGGCATTGCGCAAATTCAGCAATGCAATGATCATGATGGATAAGGTGAAGACCTGCAGCGGCTTGAATCCCGGAATGTCCGCCATGGCGGTTTTAAATGCTTCCGTGCCGCTGAAGGGGAAGATAAAGATTAAAATCATCAGCAACCCGACCGGCGCATTGTGAAACAGCATGAAGAACAGAGCCGCCAGTGATAAGACTATGGCGATATATTCCGAGCGCAGGATCAAAAAGGCTTGAGCGATCGCAGCGATCAGCAAAAAGGTGATGATGAGCCACATGTTGGAGGTACGGTGAAGGTGATTCATCATTTCTCCGAATCAAAACTCTTTCTGGGTTGAGTGGTTGGTGTTAACACCGGCGCTGGGTCGCGGTCTATTGCGCAACATCCAAGCGCGCAGCCGCTGTGCTATTTCTGTCCCAGTGCCGCCGGAGCCTGCGCGGCCGACCATGTGCGCGCAATGATTTGCCGGTAAACCCCAATGTAGCGATCCGCAATCGCCGACCAGTCATAGGCCGGTGCGCGCCCCAGCGCTTTTTGCTGGTACAGTCGGTGTTCCCGCGGGTGCTCCCATAAATGAAGCAGACCGCGGGCGATCTCCCGCGGCGCCTTTGCTTGGACGATCAGGCCGCAATTGTTTTCTTTGACAATATCCGCATTGCCGGGCACATCCGTGACGATCAGGGGCAGACCGCAGGCCATGGCTTCGATGCTGACCAGACTCAAGCCCTCGCTCAGGGAAGGCGACAGGAAGCACCACGCGCTCGCATAAGCCCGCACAATGTCTTCACGGCGCATTTGCGGGATGGCAAATACCATGCCCTGCAAATTCAGATTCTTGATCAGCGGCAGCAGCAAATGCGTATTTTTACCGATGATAACGTATTTCAACGGATGCTCCGGGCGCTCCCGGGCCACAGCCGCGAAAGCGCGTACCCCGTACTCGTAGCCCTTGACGCGGTGGTTGCGGCCGACCGAAAGCACGATGCTGCATGCGGGCGGGAGGTTCAAATAGCGGTGTAGAAAATCGCTTTGGCGGGAGTTGAATTCGCCAAGGTGAATGCCGTTGGGAATGGTGCTGATTTTGTCGGGGGCGAGGAAACTCAGTTGCTTCACTATGGAAGCGCTGATGGCCGTCACCCCATCGGCGGCTTTTAGATTGCGCCGGATGGTACGGTCCAATTTGGGTGTGAGCCTCAGCCCATAACCTACTTCCGGCACGATCTGTATATCCTCGCCATGGGGGGTAATAACAACGGGCCGGTTCAGCAAGCCGCTCTTTTTGGTCAGATACACGCGCGAGCCGGCATAAGAAGCCCCATGGCAGTTGATCAGGTCGAACGGCCTTTGGTAATGCGACCGGAGCAGTGCCGCAATCCCCGCCAGCGCGTCCATCCCGCTGCGGCCGGACAGGGGCAAGCGGTTGCCGTAGCGCGTCAATGCGTAGCGGCGTTCCGGCAGAGCACCCTTGTTATACTTTGCGATCACGGTCACCCGGCAACCCCGCGTGCACAGAGCATTGGCCAGGTAGTGAACGGCAAGCTCCATCCCGCCGACTTTGGGCAGGAAGCTGTCGGTGAACAAGCAGATGTTCAGCATGGGCTGCGGTGTTTTGTTCAGCATAGATTTCGTTTATGCTCTTGCTAAAGGCAGAGTGAACATTGCTGCGCCTTATCGATCCAGATGATTGCTTCGAAAAAAGGGAGCGCAGACCGGCATCGCTGGGGCTTACCAGCTGATTCCCTCGTAGGTCGCCGTGGTTTCAATTTTCTCCTGAATTCGCACCAGGTCCAGTACATACTGTTTGGGGGAGAGCCGATCGAATATCTGGCTGAAGGCCTGGTCGCGGTTGCCGATCACGACTACCTGGGCATGCGCGATCACCTTGTCCACCTGATCTTCCATCAGCCGCGAAATGTGCGGAATGCGCTCCTCGATGAACTGTCGGTTGGCACCGCGCAGACGACCCAAGTTGACGTGGTGATCGTAAATACGGATGTCATATCCCTTGCCCAGCAGCTGCTCTATTAATGCAATGATGGGTGAATTGCGCAGGTCGTCCGTGCCGGCTTTAAAAGCCAATCCCAGGAACCCGATGCGCTTGCGGTCGCAGCTGATGATGCGTTCCAACGCATATTGGATCATGGCCTGGTTGCTCGGCATCAAGGCATTCAATAGCGGCAGATCCAGATCCTTGTGTTTGGCCATATAGGTCAGGGCTTTGATGTCTTTGGGAAGACACGATCCGCCGAAAGCAAATCCCGGCTTGAGGTAGGCCGCCGACAAATTCAATTGATGATCCTGGCAAAAAATATGCATCACTTCATGCGAATCGATGCCCAGAGCCTTGCAGATCAATCCGATTTCGTTACCGAAGACCACCTTTAAGGCGTGAAAGGCATTGTCGCAGTACTTGACCATTTCGGCCACGCGGACCGGGGTTTTAAACAGCGGCGCGTCAATGTCTTCGTATAACCGCGCGATCAGATCCGCTTCCGGCGCGGAGTGGGCGCCGATGACGGTCTTGGGTGGATTGTAAAAATCCTTTACGGCGGTGGTCTCTCTCAAAAATTCAGGATTGAAGGCGACGCCGAAATCTCTACCGCTTTTTTTGTGGGAATACGCTTCCAATGTCGGAATCACCAGGGTTTCCATGGTGCCGGGCAAAACCGTGGATCGCACCACCACCAAATGGTAGTCGGATTTATCGGCCAACGCCGTCCCTATCTCCTGGCAGACCCGCTCGATATGGCTCATATCGATGCTTCCGTTGGAGTTGTCCGGAGTCCCAACACAAACCAGGGTGATTTCGCTTTGCCGGATCGCCTCGGATGCATCGGTGGTTGCACGCAATCGATTTTCCCTCACAGTGCGTTCGATAATGGTCGGCAGGCTTTCCTCTATCACCGGCGCGAAGCCTTCATTGATCATACTGACCTTGGTGGAATCCCGGTCCACACCGATGACGAAATGACCGTTCTGCGCCAGACAGGCGGCCGAAACAGATCCAACATATCCTAAACCCAGAATGCTGATCTTCATGGGGTGTTTTCCCTTTCTTTGCACGAGCACTTGCACCCGTTTTTAGTAAAGCTCCGGCCATGGCGCACGTCTCGAGCCGCTGGTCACCTCGGGTGAGGGCTATTCAAGGCGGTTACGTACGCCGGATATTGCAGATGGGCCTATGCTGGCTTTGAACTGACTTCGGATTGGGCTTTTAAAAGATGGGCCAGAGCGGACAGCATCGTTGCCTGCCCCCAGTGGAAGGTGGGCGTTTTATTGATCAGAACCGGATATTTGCGGAAGTAAAAATAGCCTTTTCGATCCTGCATGTTCGCCAGCGTCCAATCGGCCACCTTTTGCGCCAAAGCAAGCGATTCCGGCCGATAAACGCGTAGATTGACCAGCGTTTGAATACCTTGCGAAGCACACTGGATATCGATCGGATAGGTTTTGCGGTCATAATAACGCGGCGTGCCGTCAGCTTTGAAAAAGCGTTGCATGAAGTAATCATACCCGCTCAGCAGGCTTTCAAGATAATCGGTATCGCCTGTGGCGTTGATGTAGCCGTGGATGGATTCAAGGACGTAGCCAGTATGGAAACTGTCTACCCACTGGTATTTGCGCGGTTCTCCATAATACCAGCCGCCCTCGGGGAGCTGATGTTCTACGGTGAAGCGAATCGATTTTTTGGCCAGATCGAACAACTCCGCCCCGCCGTCATGACGGTATAAGCGCGCCAGGGCCCGGGCGCCCAGAACATTGGAGTTATGGATACACCCGTTCCAGGATGGTTTGTCGCCGTTCAGTGGCGGGGTGTACATAAAACAAAGGCTGCCCTGTGAACTATGATACCGGCCGATATCGTTCAGGATGAACTGCCCACAGCTTCGCGCCACGTCAAGATACTCCGGTTGGTTCAATATTTCGTAAGCCTCGATAAATACGTCGGCAATAAGGGAGGTCCATACAATGGTCGGCATGCCTTTAGGGATCGTGCCTCCACGCGATTCGTAGCTGAAGTGATTGCCCCAGCTATATCCGGAGTGACCTTTGCTGTAATTTTGCATCAGCCAATCCAGGCAGAAGCGGGCCTTCTGGAGATAGGCGTCCATTGCGGTCGCTTGATAGAGCCGCAGATATCCCAATGCGCAAAACCCCATGCCTTTGCTGCCGCTGGCTTTCCTGATGCCCAGGGCCGGCCGCAGATTGATCGGAAACCGCCGCACCGTTTGCTGAAGGCCTATTCTCAAAAAGTGGTTCTTGAAGGTCAGCAGATCGGCGCCAGGCATGCTCAAACCGTCGAAGGGATCATAGTCCTTAAAGTCGTTGCTTGTGATCCAATGATCTAACTTTGCGATGCTTTCCGATAACCTGGCAACCATCTTAAAATCCTTGTATATTTAATGCCCAACAGCGCTTACCGGACGCCTGCTAAACGATGGAGGGCGATGTATACAGCACTCTGCCGGTCAGTTTTTCGTAGCCCTGAATCAGGTTTGCGGCGGAATACTCCCACGCCAGCTCTTTTTCGATGCGTCTGCGGCCAACGCGGCCCATTTCAGCACGCTTAGCGGGGTCATCCATCAGATTCATGATGGCTTCAGCAAAAGCGCGCGTATCATTGGGGGTGACGAATACGGCTGCGTGACCAGCGGTATAACGGGTTTCTTTCAGGTCGAAACTCACCACCGGTTTGCCCATGGCCATATACTCCATTACTTTGATCCAGGTGGAAACATCATTTAATGGGCTGGACGGATTCGGGTCCAGACAGATGTCCGCGCTTGAAAGATATTTGAGCAGGTCCGCCTTTGGAATAAACCCGGTAAAGCGGATGTATTCGTTCAGGTACAACGACTCGGCCAGATTCTTAAGATCGTCCAATGCATCGCCCGGCCCGACAATGATGCAGTAGATATTGGTTCTGCCCCTTTCGTAGACCAGATGGTGCAACGCTTTGAGCAAATAATCCACACCATCCTGGGGCCCCATCACACCCACATAGGTCAAGATGATGCGACCGGATGCTTTCAGTTGGCCGTCGGGGGGGACTGCCCGAAAGCGCTGCGGATCGGGACCATTGCGGACGATGATGATCTTTTGCGGATCGATTCGACCGCGCTCCGCATCGATCGCCTTGTAGGATTGATTGGTGGCGATGACCATATTGGACAACTTCAGGCACATCTTTTCTTCCGCCAGCAAAAGGCGGTAAAGCATGTCCTTGCCCACCTTGTATCTGGAAAGATAGAGTTCCGGGGCCAGGTCGTGATGATCGAAAACGAACTTTTTGCCCAACATGCGAAAGTAAAGTCCCACCACAAACAAGGTGTTGGGTGGGTTATGCAGGTGGACGACATCCACACCCTGCTTGAAAGCGATATACTGGCTCAACAAAAAACTGGCCAGCGTAAAGTAGATATATTCCAAAATATAGCCGACGGCCGATTTGAGGCGATACAGCAAGAAGGAAAACCGTTTTTTTTTCAAGCTGCTTTTTTTAAAGATAGTGATCATGGGCAGCCGGTACACGTCTACCCCCCGCAGTGTTTCCATGAATCTGCGCTGGTTGAAATTAAGGGCGATGACGACGACCCGAAATCCGGCTTCCGCCAGAGTATACGCCTCATTTTTGACCCGCGTATCTTCCGGAAAAGGACTTTCCGTGATCATCAGTACGTTTTTAGCCGTTTGCGTCATTTGCTGAAAGCCTTTATCTCATCAGAGGTATGAATAATCGGCCGGATCGATGGTTTCAGGGTGTGCCCATCGATCCAGCACGCCTCTTCACAGTAAAGTTTTTCTTCCGATTTACTGCCGCTATTTACAGAAAAGCGCCTTCTGATGCTTGCCCGCGGTTTAACTCCCTCGACGCACCCTCCTGCGAATAATCCAGGTGGACCGGGGCTCCGCCCAGGCGGAGCGATTCGGAGGCGGCCTCCAGAACCTGGATCACCTTCAGTCCCTCTGCTCCGTTGGTGATCGGGGTTTGCCCGGTCAGGATACAATCGATGAAATGCTGGCATTCGACTTTCAGCGGTTCATACTGTTTGATGTACGGGGCGTACATATCGCCGTAATGATAGGAGTAGTGAAACTCCGCGAAGGTATCGTAATGCGGCGGGATTTCTACCCTTTTGTCGTATATTTTCAGTTTTTCCATCGGCTCCAGATCGTTATACACGAGCATCTTTTTGCTGCCCACAAATGTCATATCGCGCACCTTGTTCGGGTCCAGCCAACTGTTTTGAATCGTTGCAATACCGCCGTTGTGGTAATTGAGGACCATGCTGGTGATATCCTCGATGTCCGGATTGACATGCGCTTTACCCTGGCAGTTGACTGAGATCGGATCTTTGTCCAGCACATAGGAAATTATGGAGATGTCATGCGGCGCCAGGTCCCATGTCACGTTGATATCCTTCTGGAAAAGACCCAGGTTCAGGCGCCTTGCGGCAACATACTGGATTTCTCCCAATTCCCCGGATTTTACAATTTCCTTGATCTTGCGTACGGCCGAGGAGTAGATGAACGTATGTCCCACCATCAAGATCAGATTACGCTCCCGGGCCGCTTGAATGAGTATTTTTGCTTCCTTTACGCTGGCCGCCATCGGCTTCTCGATAAAGATGTGTTTGCCGGCCTCCAGCGCTTGAAGCGCCATTTCGAAATGAAAACGCACCGGCGTGGCGATCACGAGTGCATCGATTGCGGTATCTTCAATCAGTTCCGCATAGTTTGTGGTAATGCCCAGATCGCAGTAAAGCCCCTGAACGTAAGCCAGCCGCTCTTGCCGGACATCACAAATGGCTTTGACACGGCAATTGGGGAGCGCGGTGAAATTACGCGCCAGATTCGGTCCCCAATAACCGCATCCCGTGATGCCGATGGTTACCCTCCGATTCGCCTCAGGAGGAGTTCCAAAGCGTTTTATATCTAGTATTTTTTCCGGATACGTCATTTGTGCTTCCTTTTTCGATCGAGTGGATCGACGATGCGGAGGATCTTGCCGAAAGCGGTTTTCAACAGCCTTCCTTCAGTATGCGGGGGCGCAATCCTCGCCATATTAAGGTTCTAAACACCTCAGCACCACGCAATGGCGTCACGCCGTATGGATGGTCGAGGGAGCCTGGGCGAACACTTTGCGGTGCAGGTAATTCCTGATTTGCATGAAGACCGCATAAGGCGTTAACAGCAGGATTTTAAGATCCAGAAGCAAACTCATCTGGCGGGAGTACTGGATATCCAGGCGAATCATCTCATTGAAGGTCAGCCTGTTTTTGCCGCTGACCTGCCACAAACCGGTAATCCCCGGAAGGACATCGAACCGATCCTTGTACCACAGCTTGTACTCCTGAACCTCATAGGGAATAGGCGGCCGTGGTCCGACCAGGCTCATTTCTCCCCGCAGCACATTGATCAATTGGGGCAATTCGTCCAATCCCGATTCGCGAATCAAATTGCCGAAGGGTATAATTTGGGGATCATTGTGCAGCTTGGTCATGACCAATCGTTTTGGACCCTTGGAGCGGTCATCGTGAATCAGTTGCGCAAGATATTTGCGGTGTTTGGACGTATCCGCGTTGGGCCGCATGGTACGAAATTTGATGCATTCGAAAACTTTGCCGCCGAGGCCTACCCGCTTTTGTCTGAAAAATGCCGGACCCGGAGAAACGCTTTTGATGAAAATTGCAATGAGAATGAAAATCGGCAACAGCATTATCAGACCGGCCAGTGACCCGGCGATATCAATGGCACGCTTCCAGGGTCCCGTGCTCCTGGTCAACAATGAACCAACCGCCCCTGCCTTGTCCAGGCAGGCCCAGGGCGCGTCTGTTGCACGCGCGGTTTGCATGTTTTGAAAAAATGACATATCCACACCTTTCACTGATTTCGAGCCTTTTCGCTAATTAAGGATACATATAGAACTCGCACCCGGCTATGTTCGACGCGATCGGTTGGATCTGGTACAGATCGCCGGCGACTTTCCTTGCCCCATCCCGGGCGGTGTGCGGCAACAGGAGACCGATATGCTTTTCATCATAAAGGCCCACCTGATCGATTTTGCGGATTCGTTTTAATATCGCGGGCAACATGATCGGATGTACAACCGCCGATAAATCGGCATGCTCCGCAAGGCGGAACAGAATCAGTGAAAATTGTTGGCCGTTTCGATGTACCCGCGCACGCTCCTGTTGAAGCAGCTCCAAGAAGGAGCGGGATGTAAATATATTGGTGGTGCTCATTTTTTTAGACCTTGGTGCTAATTTTACATGTAATAGGCATAGTTTCTAGGCTGGGTTCTCACTTTGTTCAGAATTGCACCGATGATCTTGTCCTTGGGGACGGTATTCATCGCCGTATTGATGACCCTGTAGGAGAGATGCCCGGCATCAATGACAACGACAACGCCATCCACGATGGAGAACAAGGATTCGACGCCTGTGCGGGAGTCCAGAGGCGGGGTATCGATGAGAACCACATCGAACCGCTCCCTGACGATTTCCAGAATTTTTTTCAACAGGGCGCGATTAACCCGACCGAGCGGTTTTTTGGTGCTCGAATTGGCCGGCAGAAAATATAAATTTTCTTTGGAACCGCTCTTGATATTGCCCAGGATTTCTTTTTCGATGAGTTTGCTGCCGGCAATTCTGCCCAATTCATGAATCATCGCGGTGTAATTATCGCCGAAGAAAATTCGCTCATTTTCATAAATTCGGATCAGCTCCGGCTTAAAATGAAACTGGCCCGTCTTCCAACTGAAAAGTCTTTGAATGTGCTCTTCCATTTGAAGCCGCAGCGGCCCCCTGAGTTTATCAAGACTGATATAGCCACTGTTGACCAGGATGTAACCCAATGGCTGTCCGGTGCGTCTGTGACGTTCGACGGCATCGTTCAACTGATCGTTGGTGATAAAGTTGCCTTGCAGCAACATGGCCCCGATTCGATTCGCTTTCGGGTTGTTGCTGTTTTGAATATGCAGCAATTTACCGTTTTGAAAAAGCACATGCAGCAATTGATCTTCATTTTTGATGATGAGCCGGCCATTGAGCTTATTCAGTCCGATCAGGAAAAACAGATCATCCATGCTGTAGTCTTTTAGATTTCCCGAAGTCACCTGGTGTGACTGAATGCGCTCGAGAACTGTTTCAAGGCCGCCGCCCTCGGTGTTGTCGAAGATCTTGTTCAGCGAAGAACGTTGAAAATCGCAATCCAGCAGCAATACGCGCAATCCGGCCTCACTCAATGAAGCCGCCATTCTGGCGGTGGTCATTGTCTTGCCCTCGCCCATGGTCACGCTCTCGATGGCGATGACCCGTCCGATTGTGCCTTCAGACGTAGAGGTCAACTCGGCCGGCAACCGGCTGGATATACTGGAGAGCGGCCCATCCACCATCTCGTTGTATTCCAATTGTTTGCTGTCGTGCCACGGCAAGAATTTGCTGCCGTTGTTTTTTAATTCCCTATAGTAGGGCACCATTCCCAGAACCGGAATTCCCAAATGCCTGACGACCTCGTCCGGTGTCTTCAGTGAACTGTCCATGTAATCGAAGAAAAGCGCCAAACCGATACCCAGGGTGAGGCTTAAAATGGCGGCCAAAAGGATGTTTAACTTAATTTTGGGGGAAATCGGCAGAAACGGCACGTCCGCCCGATCGATCACACGGAGGCTGCTGCTGCTCATCACACTGGAGAGGTTGATCTCTTCGGCTTGCTTCAGCAAGAAATCATAGATTTCTTTGCTGCTCAGCGCCTGCTGCTGAAGAACATCGTACTCGATCGATTTTTCTCCTAAGGACATTGCCTGGTTTTTGCGTTCTTCCAACATTTGCTCGATCGAGGCTTCCATGGCGGCGGCCTTATCGGATTCTGTTTTGTACGCCTTTTTGAGGCGATTGATTTCGGCCTCCAGGTCGGCGCGGGTCTGGCTGATGCCGGTGCTCAATTCCATCATTTTCGGGTGCTTGGGACCATATTTGGTGCCGAGCTCGATCTGCCGGCCCTTTAAGCTCACCAATTGATTTCTAAGCGTTGCGATCACTGAGTTCGCCGATATTTCGGGCGAAACAAAGATATCCAACTGTTCACCGGAGATTTTTTCAGCCTGCAAATACGCCGTCTGCTTTGCAATCCGGTCCGCCTTGGCGCGCGTCAAAGCCGAATTCAATTCCGTCAATTCCTGAGAATGGATGTTGCGGGGATCCTCCAGCGTCACCAGCCGGTTTTTCTTTTTGAACTCGTATATGCGCCGCTGGAAATTTTCCACTTCCTGTTTTTGTTTTTCGACTTGAGATCGCAGCCATTTGAGCGCATTCTCGGCATGTTCACGATGCAAAGCGACAGCGCTTTCGATCGCCTTGGCCGCATGGGTGTTAACAATGCGTGTGATCATTTCGGGATCGGACCCGACGAAACTGATATGGACGAGATTGCTGTCTCGAATGGGTTCGATTTCCAGAGATTTGAAATACGATTGCAGTACTTTCACACCGAGCGGATCTTGCGCGTGAGATTTGGATTCCAATTCCGGAAGGTCTATTCCCGCGCTGCGGCGTAATTTATCTAATCGTGATGGCTCCGGCGGAGCCGGCTCGCTCAGCTTTTCGGCATAGTACGACGTCAGATCAAGGTCCTTGATCACCGACTCGATCAGTGTGCGGTGGCTCAGGAGGTTGATTTGGGTGTTGTAGTAAGGAATGATTGCATGCGGCGAGCGGTCTTCACCTTCGCCCAAGGGGTTCATCGGAGAAGGCTTCTTATCAATCATGAGAAGCGCAGTGGCCTTATAGACCGGCTCGGCCCTGAACGAATAAGCCGTGACCAATCCGACGACAATGAAAAAGAACAGCAGAATATACCACTTGCGACGATAGACGACCTGCAGGTAGTCATACAAATCTTTTCCGTCACTCTTCGGGCGATATTCGTCCGGGGAAATGGTATGTTGTATCTTCATAGTTTTGATTCCTATCGGCTCATGAAAATATCACAAATAGAACTAAAAATAGCTTTCCGGCACTTTTATGATATCGTCGGGCAAGACTGCTTCGCCCAGCTCCGGCCGGTATTCCTTTTCTTGCCCGTCTTTGTTTCGAACCAGACTGATCCGGTTCAATGCTGCCCGCGCAGTTCCGCCGCCAGCCAGCGAGACAGCCTGCAAGACGGTCAAGCCTTTGACCCATTTGAACTTTCCGGGCCGGCCGACTTCGCCGATGACATAAACGCTTTCCGCCTCTTTGATATAGACCGAATCGCCCGGCCTGACATATGAGCGGGTCATATCGGCCCGTCCGGCGATCAAATCATCCAGGTTCAGTTCGACAATCTGATTCTTGCCCACCTCTTCCGGAGAAGTCGGCCCATCCTTGTCCTTTGCCGAGTCCGGGCGTACGATAACGCATTTGGCGCCGCGATTCTCGGTGAAGCCGCCGGCTTCCGAGATCAGCTCCAGCAAATGCACTTTCCGTTTCAGGGTATAACTGCCGGGTCTGTTTACTTCACCGAATAGAAATATCTTTTGATTGATATATTCTGAAACGGTGACGCTGACCTGAGGCGCAACCAGATAACCGTCCGCTAATTTTTTCTGCAACAGCGTTTCCAGCTCGAATACCGACCGGTTGGCCGCCGCAACCCGTCCTATGAAAGGATATGTAAATGCTCCTTCCTGCGACACTTCCACCCTTCGCAAGAGATCTTCATGATCCCACACGCGTATTTCCAGCACATCTCCGGGTCCGACAATATAGTCCTTTCCCGGATCTTCAGCGGCGGCATGTGAAATTGAAGATACTGCGAAAATAAATAAAATAAGAAAGAATTCGGATAGTCTTTTCTTTGCAGTGCTCATCTTGGTGTTCCCTTTAATTGATTTGCCTACGGTCCCAGGGGGGCGAATTTTTTCGCCCCCTCATGATCATATCGACAAATGCACACCCAGTTGGACCAGATTTTCCTTGTAATCAACCGTCGGGAGATCCGAATCATTGTTCCTGTACTGATATCCCAGAATAATGGAAATCCAGCGCTGAATGGCCCATTCTATATTCAAAGCGGCAACATGCTCGCGGTCGACCCGGTCCTCGGCTGGCGCGAGGCCGGATTGGAAATCCCTGTGATGGTAGAAATAACTCAGGGTGGTGATGATTTTACTCCATCTCTGGAGGGTGAGTCTCACGCCTCCACTGGTCAGAACATAGTAAGTGCCGGTATCTCTTTCAGCGATCGTGGTTGGCAGAACATTGCGACGCCCGATCAGGTTAAACCGGGTGATGGGTGAAAACCTGTAAAGCAAATCGATGTCCATGCCCAAGCCTGAAAATTCATCTATGGCATCGTTTTCAAAATCCGACCAGGTGTAGCCAATCCTGAGTGCGCCTGACAATTTTCCGGCCGGTCGCCAGCGCGCCCCTGTAAATACGCTGTGCGTATCGTAATCCCTGTTGAATGGGTCCAAACCTGCTTGGGGCAAATCTTCGTTATCCTGCCGGATGAACCGATACTGCAACAGCAGCGGGAAAATCTCCGAACGCCTGTATACGATGCTGGCATCGACCTGATTGCGGTCATAATCATCTACTTCGTTGCTTACGTCATCGAAGCGTCTGGATAAACGTTCGGCTTGAAGACCGAACTCCGTCACCTGTCCGGCCACCAGAATCGTTTCGGCGAAAATGCGGTTCACTCGGTAATCTTTGGCGCTCTCTATGGGCGAATAAGGTTGCACACTCGTGTCCGAGGTACTCGCACCCGCGGCGAACCTTGAACCTTTAGCGGTTTCAACCGTCCACGACGCTTCACCCAAATGATATTGCGAATCAAAGTTGTCGGCATCACTGAATCGGAAGAAGTTGCCCACATATTTCAAGGAGATGTAATTTCTGGGCGCAATGGCGAAATCGAGAGTTATTTCAGGTATGATCTCGGTATAAAAATCATCTTCTTCTTCACCCGGCTCCAGATAAATGTTGTCGCTGTATCTTTCCACAACCGCAAGCTTGGGAGAAATACGAAAACGTCCGTATTCAAGGCCTTCGGCATGGATGCTGGCAAATTCGCCAGCCGGCAAAAGGATTAATACGATAGTCATGGCCGTCCATAGCGCATGTTTGAACCCGGCCGCCAATGCCGCTTGATTAGCATAGCTCCGCATGGTCACTTACATCTCCTTTCCTATGAAGGTAAGCGCTGAATGAACATAACCTGCCGGCTGGATTCAGCCGACAGCAACCAACCATTTTTCCTTCGGACGAATACGGGTTTTTCGTCCTTGCAAAGACCGCTGACCTGATTCTCTAAAAGATGACCCCGGCTTGCTCTCAACAGCTTAAAGGGGAGAACGGCAATCCGATTATGACACTTGGCGTGGGCCGCATATTCCAAGACCTCAGGAATTTAGACCAGGCGTGAGAAAACTCATTGTACAGAGGTTTTTCATAGAGGTAGTTCTACGGGGAAAGGAACGAGTGGAACCGGTACGTCGAACTATGACCCAAATGACTACGGATCCTTTTTTACCATCAATGGCCCCTCCCTTTATTCATTATGCAAAACGTGGCGACCCGATTTCAAAACCGTCAGTGTGCCTGCGCGCGCTTTGAATTGTAGTTGCATGGCTGTGCCCCTGGAACTGCATCCAACAGTGAAGATCAAGCCGTGGCTATGAATGCTGTCGTTCGGTAGCCGCATCTGGAAAGCATTTTCTTTTTCCGTATCGAAGATCTTGTGCTCTTTCGGGTGGCCGTTCAGACCGCCCAATTTTGAATGGTGTTCGCCCAAAAAAGATACAACAAGATATTAATGGGGTGCTTTCTGTCAAGTGAGGGCGGCGAGTGATGCCGGGCATAGAAGGATTGTTTTCAAAATCAATGTCTTAGATGTGCGGCGGAAGCTCCGGAACGGGTGATTGGACACCCTTTTGAGCGGGCCGATCGGGCGCATTTTGGAGCCGAACCCATGATCCACGTGGATACCTGACGGCACGTGATGGCTAAGATGTTGGACTTAAAACGAAAACTTGGGGTGATGGCATGCGCGAACAGCGCATGGGTGAAGGTGCTTATTTTAATGCCGGCGAGCACCTACCCTGGTCGGCATTTTGCCGGCATCCGGCATCCGAATCTACTTCTTCATTCATCGATCATCTGTGAAAACAAGTGCTTGGCTGCATGCACCGGGCTGTCCCCCTAAGCACCTCATATATATCCGCGCCGCCCCAAAAAGAGAAGAATTTCCTGAGCGGCCTCATCCGGCGAAATCCCTGTGGTATCGATACGCAGTTCCGGCGTTTCGGGGATCTCGTAGGGATCATCAACGCCGGTAAAACCCTTGATCAGGCCGGCCTTGGCTTTGGCATACATCCCTTTGCGGTCCCTCTTTTCACATTCCGCAATCGGTGTGCTGATGTGCACTTCGATGAAGCCCCCGTGCGCCTCGATCGACTCGCGGATCTCTTTGCGGGTGTTGGCATACGGTGCAATCGGTGCACAAATGGCGATCCCGCGATTTTTGGTAATCTCGCTGGCCACAAAACCGATGCGGCGGACATTGATATCCCGGTGTTCTTTGGAAAAGCTTAACTCATTGGATAAGTGGCGCCTGACAATGTCGCCGTCCAGCAGGGTCACCGGCCGCTCGCCGATTTCAAGCATTTGCGCGTAGAGAACCTTGGCTATGGTCGATTTTCCGGCACCGGAAAGCCCGGTCAAAAATATGGTGAATCCCTGTTGACGCGGACTGGGATAGGCTTTGCGAATTTGGGTGACCACTTCCGGAAATGTGGCCCATTCGGGTATGCTGCGACCCAAACGGGTTCTGCGACGGATTTCATCCGCCGACATGGATTGGGTTTGAATGCCTTCGGCGACTTCATCGCGGGTACGGTATTCATCCTCGAAAGGCAAATACACCAGCTCATCAAAGCCGATGACCGACATGTCGATTTCTTCGGACCACTTTGTAACCATCTCCCGTGTCTTCCGGCTTTCGTAGAAGGAAATGCCCTTGCTGTCGATCCCGGGGTTGGCATGGTTGTGACCGACAATGAGGTGAGCGCATCCGTAATTTCTGGCCAGGATGGCGTGCAGCAATCCTTCGCGTGGGCCGGCCATGCGTGCTGAAAGCGGAAGTAAATTCAGCAGGGTCGTCCCCGGTGGATAATAACGCAGGGCTTCTTGATAGCAGCGGACCCGTGTATAATAATCGAAGTCATCCGGCATGGTCAAGCCGACGATCGGAAGGATCAGAAGGTTGGCCTTGGCCTCCTGCATGGCTTTTAGCGTCATTTCGAACTGCGGCTTGTGGATCGGATGGCGGGTCTGAAAGCAAACCACGCGTTTCCATCCCAGCTTTTTATATAAAAAGCTCACTTCGCGGGGCGACCGGCGGAGTTGTTTGAAATCGAAGTGAAGCGGCAGGCTCAAGACTTCCAGCTTGCCGCCGACATAATAGCTGCCTTCTCTTTCAAACAGGTGCCGAACCCAGGGATGCTGGAGATCGGTGGTTCCGAGTGTGGCCGATGCTTCAGCCTGCTTGTCAATGGGCCATATGTCTTCCACATGCATGATGGCCAGCAAAAAGCCTTCCGGATCGCGGATGGCGACGGACTGCCCGCTTTCGATCTGCCGGGCCTGCTTTGCGGATATGCCCAGACACACCGGCAGCGGCCATACCGTGCCATCCTGCAGCTGCATGCGGTCAAGTACGCTTTCATAGTCTGTTCGAACCATAAATCCGTCGAGCGGAGAAAAGGCCCCGGTGGTGAGCAACTCGATATCGCAAAGCTGATGATCATTCAGGGTGATACTGCTCAAATGCAGGGATAAGTCCTTGAGCACAGCCGCTCTTTCATGGTCCACCAGAAGATTTACCAAACCGTTGCCCGGCTTATCGGGTAGTACTTCCTGTAGCATAAGTTTCCTTCTGACGTATTCGAGAATATGGGTGACAGGTTCAAGGTCCATTGACATTCATAAGCGCCAGTGTAGCACCGTACAATGATTCCTTCAAATGATTCGTTGCAATGATGCGTCATTCAGCCACTGTATTTTCTGGACAGCGCTATGGAAGCACTTCCTTGCTGTCCAGCACCTGCCGGATCAATCGGGAGAGATCCTCCATGGTGAGCGGCTTAAGCGCAAAAGCCCGTATGCCCAATGCCTTGGCCCTCTCCTCGGTGATGTTTTCGCTGTAGCCGGTGCATAAAATAATGGGCAGCCCGGGCCTCAGCCGAAGTATCTGCTCGGCGAGGTCATCGCCGGTCATTTCCGGCATCACCATGTCGGTGATCACCAGATCAGATGCGAAAGTATCCTGTTTGAGAAGCGCAAGGGCTTCGTTGCCGCTGTTGCAGCTCCGGACCTTGTATCCGAGAAGACCCAGCATGTGCCGGAGCATGTCGGTTTGAAAAACCTCATCGTCCACAAGCAGGATGCGCTCTGTGCCCGTAGGCAAAGCGGTGCCCAAACTCTTGATTTCCGCCGGCTCGCCTTGGAAGACCGGCAGATAGACGTCAAAGCGCGCGCCTTGACCCGGCGCACTCTTCACGGTTACGGCACCCTTCAGGCTGCTGACAATGCCGTGCACCACCGACAGCCCCATACCGGTCCCCTCGCCTTTGGGTTTCGTTGTAAAAAAGGGATCGAAAATGCGCTCGATGTGCTCACCGGCAATACCTTCGCCGGTATCGGCAACCGTGAGCTTGAGATAGCGGCCCGGTTTCAACCCGGCGGACCGGCTCGCGAGGATTTCGTCCACGGTCAGATCCGTCATGCTGATCGTCAGCTTTCCCCCTTTGGCTCGCATGGCATACCCGGAATTGGCGCACAAGTTCATCATGATCTGGTGAATCTGCACCGGGTCGGCCAAAACAACGACATCGCTGCTGATGTCCCGCACTATTTCAATAGTGACCGGTAAAGTGGCACGCACCAGCTTAAGTACCTCTTTGACAACGGTTTTGATTTGAATGGGCTTGGGTTCAACCTCGCTTTTGCGGCTGAATGTCAGGATTTGCCTGACCAAATCGCCGGCGCGCTCGCCGGCCGCAAGCACGTGCTTCAGGTACCCGTACAAGGAAGAGTCCTTTTGGGTATCGGTCAAGGCGATCTGGGTGTAGCCGATGATGGCTGCCAGAATATTGTTGAAGTCGTGGGCAATGCCGCCGGCCAGGGTGCCGAGTGCTTCCATTTTCTGGGCTTGTTTAAGTTGCCGTTCCAGTTGCTGCTGCCGATATTCGCTTTCCGTTCGCTCGGTCACGTCGATGGCAATACCTCCTAGAGCGGTCAGTGTGTTTTCCTGGAAAATTGGAAAGCGCGTGGTGAGCAGATAACGCTCTTGCAGATCAGGCAGGCGCACGATTTCCATCAAATTGGCCGCCGCCCGGGCCTGAAGAACGGTTTGATCGTTTTCCTGAAGTTGCAGCGCGGTACGGGCATCCCACACCTGGTTGTCGCACAAACCCAAAAGGCCTGCCGTATCGTGGCCCGTGAACTTGGAAAAAGCCCGATTGACATATAGATAGTGCCCGTTGAGGTTTTTCATGAAAGCCAGGCCGGGCAGATGGTGCATGAAGGACTCGAACAGCGCCTTGCTCTCCTTGAGCTCCTTTTCAACTTTCTTACGGGTGGTGATGTCGAGCATAATGCCCACCAGCCCGGCCACCTGACCCTCCGCATTCCGGAAGGTGGCCTTAAACAGGATGTAGTCGCGTTGTTCCCCATCGGCGGTGATCAATTGATCTTCAAGGATGCGTATGCCGGGCGCAGAGATCATCAATAGGTCCTGGCTGTGGTAATGTTCGGCCGTCTCTTTAAAGGTGATGCCGGTCAGGTCGATCAAGCGCCGGCCAAAAATCTGCTCCTTGGGTAGACCGATGGTTTCCGCATAAGCCGTGTTGCACCCCAGAAAAACGCCTTGATCATCCTTGAAAAATACAGGATTGGGAATTGTATCGATCAAGGTGTTCATGAACTTGATATTATCCAACAGGGCTTTTTCAGCCTGCTTGCGGTGGGTGATATCCGATATGACGGTGATCAACCCCAGAATGCGGCCCTCCGGGTCCAGTTTATAGTTCCAATCGATCTGGACGTCGATGACGCGGCCCGCTTTTGTCCTCTCCCTGCCGTACCATGGGCTCGGCTGGGGAAAGTGCTCCAGCAGATAGGTCAGATGTTCCTGCAGTTCTTGCCTTTCGTGCTCGTCGGCGCCCAGCTCGAACATCGGTTTGCCGACCAGCTCCTTTTCGCTGTACCCATAGATTCTGGCATGCGCGGAATTGACGAAAGTAATGGTGCCCAGTGTGTCTATTTCGCGCAGGCCATGTGGAATGGTCTCGATCAGCATTCGAAAGCGTGTTTCGCTTTCCAGCAATGCCGTTTTGGCCTGACGTCGTTGCCCGATCTCCTGTTGCAGCTCCTCATTTGAACGGATCAGCTCCCCCGTGCGTTGCGCCACCCGCGCCTCCAAGGCCTCGCGGGCTTGCCGCAATTCCTTCTCGGCGGCTTGCCGGGCAAGCATGGCCTGGCCTGCTTTGAACAAAAGCAGGAGGACGATGATCGTCATGCCCGCTGCAATCAAGGTACTGGCGAAACTGCTAATACGCAGCAATCCGGACAGATGCGCCTGCGCTGCGGAAACGTCGTAGTAGATTTCAAGAGCTCCTGAAAAATCCCGATCCTTCATGATGGGAATATAGATTTCCATCAAATCCTGGGTAACGGGCTGATCCTCCAGGGTAAGTCCGCCCTTGCGAACGAATCTCGAGTAGATCTCTCCTTTGGCCAACTTTTCGGAAAAGTACGGCCGGCGGTTGACGTCGCCTACATCTTCAGGTGCGGTGGAATATATGACTTTGCCGGACGCAGCAAACAACTTGAGCTTGATCAGTTGATAATCCTCTTGGAGTTCACTTACCGCCCTGGGCAAGCCCTCCGGTAAGTCCGCCTCCATGAGTGGCTGGGAGCCGATCTCCAAATGACGCATCAGATGCACCGCCGTTCGGCGTGCTTCCGCCTCATTGTAGCGGGTGAGCTGGTCACGCAGGGCGGGGGCCAGATACAACCAGTTGTAAAAGGGAAAGCTCAGAACCAACAGCAGGCAGACCACCAGAGTATAGCGCAGCCATGCAATTCCGAAAATGTGGCGGGCGGCTTGAACAGGGTCATACCCGCGCGGTGGGGATTTTTTCTTAGCGGGAGCTTCCAGAAACATCAAAGCCTCGCATGCATCGCAGAGCACCTGTGGTGCTGGGCCCCGGATGGCCTATTTGGGGTCGTTGAAACCTTGCCTCCTCGGACCGCTTTGGCCTGCCGCTCCCATTTTCAGTGGCGGTTGGAATGCGGGATCGACGGTTCCCGCCAGCAAGCTTCGATATGCACGAATGGCACCGGAAATGGCGTTTTACTTAGGTTTTCAGCAAACTGTGCAGGCTCCGCGTGATTTCATCCGCTGACGCCGGTTTGGGCAAATAGTCATCAGCATCCGAGTACATGGCCCGGTCGCGGGTAAAACGGGTTGAGGTAACGGGGGAGGTTTCGGCCGTCAGAAGCATGATGGGAATGCGGCAGAATTTCTGATCCTGCTTGAGCAGCTTGCATACCGTATGACCGTCGGTCTCGGGCATAACCACATCAAGAACTATGGCATCGGGTGGATTGGCATGAACCTTCAGCAGGCACTCACTGCCATCGTAAGCCACATCGACTTCAAATCCTGCTTTCTCCAAGATCCGCTTCACCAGGGCACAATGATCCGGTTCGTCATCCACCACCAGTATTCGTTTTTTTACATTCATGGGAAATTGCATCCCTGCTGGGGTGGCAGGCGCGTTGCGTTCCCAGGGGAACGCAACGGCCAAATGGGTATAAAATTCAAACCGAGGCGCTTCATTCAATCTTAGGCCTGGGCAATACACCGGCCCGTTCGGCAATCTCCGGCACCTTGTGCTCCCACTCGATGGCCATCAGGTGGACACCGGCCACACCTTTCATTTCTTTGAATTCCTGGATCTGCTCGATGGCGAATTTGATGCCTTCTTCGGCCATCTTGCCCTTACCGGCGCCTTCGATGCGCTTGATCAATTCGGGCGGCACATCCATGCCGGGAACCGATTTGGCCATATACTTGGCCATACCGGCACTCTTCATGGGGGTTACCCCGGCGAGGATGAAGGCCCTCTCGGTCAATCCCATGTCTACGGCGCGCTTCATGAACTCGCGGAAACGCGGCATATTGTAGATGCATTGGGTCTGGATGAAATCGGCCCCGGCATCGATCTTGTTGGCCAGGCGGTAAACGCGGTAATCCACGGGGTCGCCGAACGGATTGCTGGCCGCGCCGATAAACACCTTGGGGGGCATATCGATCTCCTCGTCATTGAGAAACTTGCCCTCGTCGCGCATCTTTTTGACCAGGGCAATCAGCTGCATGCTGTCGATGTCGTACACATTCTTGGCTTCGGGATGGTTACCGAAAGACTGGTGGTCGCCGGACAGACACAGCATGTTGCGAATGCCCAGGGCCGAAATCCCCAGGATATCGCTTTGCATGGCAATGCGGTTGCGGTCGCGGCACACCATTTGAAAGTTGGGTTCCAGGCCCGCTTGCACCATCAGTGCGCTGGCCGCCTTGCTGGACATGCGCACAACGGCAGTCTGGTTGTCGGTAACGTTGATGGCATCCACCATGCCGCGCAAGTGCTCCATCTTCTCTTTCAGATGCTCCACGTTGGCGCCCTTGGGCGGCCCGCATTCGCCGGTAAAAGCAAAATGACCGGCTTTGAGGACTTTTTCCAGGTTGCTTCCCGATTTGTAGCCGTTGTCGCTCATTTTACCAGTTCCTCCCTTATGCTCTTGCGGGGTCCCCCATCGCGGGCCGTACGCCAATCCTTGGCGGCCCGGTACACGCGCAGATCGTCCAGCCGGCCTTGCTCCATCTTCTTGTGGACGATCATGTCCCATATACAGACGACATCTTTGGAAATTTCGCACTTGCCGCCCGCGCTGCCGCCACACGGGCCATGCTGCAGACTTTTGGAGCAGCGCGCGATGGGGCACATGCCGTCATACAGGTGAATGATACAGGTACCGCAACCGGCGCACCGCTCTTCCCAGATGCCGTGCTGGACCGCCCCGCCCATAAACTTGGTGTTCACGGTCGGGAAAAAGCGTTGGCTGGGATAGGCTTCAGCGAGAAATTGCGGCCCGACACCGCAGGCCATCGAGAGCACGGCCTCATAATCATCAAAGCTGTCGCGCAATTGTTCGATGTACTCCGGATCGCACTGGCGTTCCAGCATGCGCTCTTCGACGATCAGCGGCCGTCCCTCTTTCTTGCGGGCGATTTTTAAGGTGGAAGCCAAAATCTGGACCTCCTTCAGACCGCCCACATTGCATACCGTGACACACCCTTTGCAGCCGACCAGCATCACTTTATTGTACGGCCTGATCATCTCCTGGATCTCCGCCAGGGGTTTTCGATCAGCAACTATCATGTTTCACCTCATCCACATTGGTTTGTCCGTAGGCCCGTTACCCGTTTTGCCATGGTCCGTTGGCCCGTGGCCCATTATCATAGATGGTTTGGGGCTCAGGTTTTGGAACAATTGCACCCGCCGGAAATCAACCCCATTCCTTCATTTTTCACTTTTTGCTAATTACAACGGTTCAACGGACTAGGGCCCAATTGTTTGGCCCGTTCGGTCATCTCCGTGGCAATCTCGGCAAACCGCGGGCCCTGGGCCGAGGAGAGATTGAACATCTCCACGCGTTCGCTTTCCATGTTGATCTCTTTCAGTGTTCGCTTCACATATTCGACTTTGCGGCGGGTTTTCAGATTTCCTTCCAGGAAATGGCATTCACCCTCCAGTCAGCCGGCCACATAGACGGCATCGGCGCCGTCTTCAATAGCTCTCAACAGATGCAAAATGTCCACACGGCCGGTGCAGGGCACCTGGATCACTTTCACGCTGGGCGGATAGTTCAGCCGCATGGAACCGGCCAGATCGCCGGCTGCATAAGCGCAGTACTTGCAGCAGAAGGCGACGATTTGGGGTTCGAACGTTGCACTCATGGCCTTTCCTTTCTCCTGTTTGGTTAAGCTGTTTGGCATTTCATTTGCTCGGCAATCGGTCCTTAAAAGCGTAACCGCTTGTTTAATCGGTCAATGCTGAAGAACCACCTATCCTGCTTTACACACATTAAATAGCGCCGCGGTTTTGGCGATCAACTGCTCATCCGTGAAATGCTTCAGCGCAATGGCCTTGCCCGGGCATTCGGCCACGCAACAGCCGCACCCCTGACATCCGGCCGCATCGATGACGGCGTGCCCTTCCTGGCCGATGTAAGGCACATGATACGGGCAAGTGCGCACGCAGGTCAAGCATACAGCGCAACGGTCGGGATCGACGATGGCCGTCACGCCGCCCACCCATATGGTCTCCTTGCTCAAGATGGTCGAGGCGCGCGAGACCGAGGCCTGGGCCTGGGCGATGGTCTCGTCGATCGATTTGGGATAATGCGCCAAACCGGCCATGAAAATACCCTCGGAAGAAAAATCGACGGGCCGCAGCTTGGCGTGCGCTTCCACCAGAAATCCTTCGGCGTTGATCGGCACCTTGAACAATTCGTACAGATCCTTGTTCTCATTGGGCAGCACCGCCGTGGCCAGAATCAGCAGATCGGGGTTCAACTCGATGGGGCGTCCCAAAATGTGGTCCTTGACCGTAACGCTGAGCTGTCCGTTAGCGGATACCTGGGGCGGGGCCTCCAGGTCGAAGCGGATGAAGATAACGCCCTTTTCGCGGGCTTTGCGGTAGAGGTCTTCGCGGAAACCGTAGGTGCGGATGTCCCGATACAGGATGAAGATGTTCATATCGGGCTTCTGCTCCTTGAGCGCGATGGCCGATTTGACGCTGTGGGTACAGCAGATGCGGCTGCACGACGGCCGTTGCTCGGTGCGCGAACCGACGCACTGAATGAATACGGCCGTCTCGGCCGCGGCGATGCGTGCATCGCCGGCCGTCATGGCCTCATCCATCTCTTTGTGGGTCAGCACGTTGGGGTGCTGGCCGTAGGCATACTCGCTGGGCTGATACTCTTTGCCGCCGGTGGCCAGGATGGTCACGCCGTGGACGATGGCCATGGTGGTCATTGTATCACCGCCAGTCGCCACAGTGCTGGTGAAATTGCCCAGAATACCGGCCGTTTCAATGATTTCCGAGTTGAGGAAGGTTTTGATATGGGTATGGTTGCGCACCCGTTCGATCAAGCCTTCGACGTAAGGTGACACCTTTTCGCCCTGCCAGGTGGCGCGCAGCCACAAGGCATTGCCGCCCAGCTGCTCCGAACGCTCGACCAGGTAGGTCTGGAAACCCTGATCGGCCAGACCCAGCGCAGCTTCCATGCCGGCTACGCCGCCGCCGACCACCAGTCCCGCCTGTTTGACGCTCAGGCTGACCTGGTGCAACGGTTCCACGTAGGCGGCTTTAGCCACGGCCATGCGCACCAGGTCTTTGGCCTTCTCGGTGGCCTTCTGGGGATTGTTCATGTGCACCCAGGTGTTCTGGTCGCGGATGTTGGCCATTTCAAACAGGTATTTGTTCAGGCCGGCCTCGCGGATGGTCTCCTGGAACAGCGGTTCGTGGGTGCGCGGGGAGCAGGAGGCCACCACCACGCGGTTGATGCCCTTTTCCTTGATCACCTCTTTCATTTTGTCCTGGGTGTCCTGCGAACAGGTGAACAGGTTGTCTTCCACATGCACCACGTGCGGCAGGGTCTTGGCGTACTCGCGCACGGCCGGCACATCGGCCACACCGCCAATGTTGATGCCGCAGTTGCACACGAAAACGCCGATGCGCGGGGCCTGGCCGGCGACATCGATTTCGGGCGGCAGCTGCTTGGTGCGGATCAGGGTGCCGCGCGCGGCAGACAGGTTTTTTGCCGCGGCGGCCGAAGCGGCCGAGGCCTCCATGACCGATTGCGGGATGTCCTTGGGACCCTGGAAGACGCCGCACACATAGATACCTTCGCGGTTGGTGGCCACGGGGGCCAGATCGCTGGTCTGAGCGAACTTGTGGCTGTTGAGGGCCACGCCCATGGTATTGGCCAGCCGGACAGCGGCGTCATTGGGGGCGAGGCCCACCGAGAGCACCACCATGTCGAAGATCTCCTCGACCAGCTCGCCATCCTCATTGACATAACGCAGGCGCAGGTTGTCGTCCGCGATCGGGTCGATGGTGTGCACGCGCGAGCGCACAAAACGCACGCCCTTTTCCTTCTGGCAGCGCATGTAGTAGCGTTCGAAATCCTTGCCGTAGGTACGCATGTCCATGAAGAACACGGCCGTATCCAGGCCCTTGCTGCTGTGCTCCTTGGCGATGACCGTCTGCTTGGCCGCATACATGCAGCATACCGCCGAGCAGTAGCTGTGATCGCACTTGTTGATGTCGCGCGAGCCGATGCACTGCAGCCAGGCGATCTTTTGCGGCTCTTTATGGTCCGACGGCCGGATCAGATGGCCCTGATAGGGACCGGAGGCCGACAGAATGCGTTCGAACTCCAGGGAGGTGACCACGTTGGGATGGTTGGCGTAGGCGTAGTACTCGTGCTTGCTCGGATCGTAGGGCGTAAAACCGGGCGCCAGGATGATCGAACCCACCTCCACGACCGTGCGCTTGGGCTGCATGTTGTGGTTTACGGCCTTGGCCAGGCAGGCTTCCACGCACTGGTAGCACTCCGAGCAGATGCCGCATTTCAGGCAGCGTTCGGCCTCGCGCTTGGCCTCGGCTTCCGCGTAGCCGAAAGAGACCTCCATGAAGTTGCACTCGCGCGCCGCTGGATCGAGGCAGCGCACCGTCACGCGCTCTTTTTTGGCTTCGCGGGCGGTCTCCGGTTGGACATAGTCCCAGCTCTTCTCGCGGCCTTCCTTCAGATCCAGGCCGTTGACGAAGCGGTGAATGCTCTCGGCGGCCTCCTTGCCGCAGGCCACCGCGTCAACCACTGATTTGGGGCCGTAAAACGCATCCCCGCCGGCAAAGACCCACTCTAGGGGTGTCTGCAAGGTCAACGGATCGGCCTGCAAGCCGCCAGGCCGCGAAATGGCGATGTTCTGCTCCTTGAGGCCGGTCAGATCGGTGCTCTGGCCGATGGCGATGATCACCGTATCGCCGAAGTATGGTTGGCAGGCGTTTTCGTCGTATTGAGGATTGAAGCGGCGGTTTTCGTCAAAAACGGCCGTGCAGGTTTTGAACTCGAGGCCCGCTACCTTTTTATTCTTGTCGATGAAAAAGGCCTTGGGACCGAAGCTGTTGACGATTTTGATGTCGCCTTCCAGGGCTTCGCGGATCTCATGCTCCCAGGCCGGCATCTCTTCGCGCTTTTCCAGGCACACCAGCGTGACGTTCTTGGCCCCTTTGCGCTTGGCGGTCAGGGCCACGTCGATGGCCACGTTGCCGCCGCCTACGACGATGACATCATCGCCAAGCTTGACTTCCTTGCCCATGGCCGCGTCGCGCAGGAATTCCACACCCTGCAGCACGCCCTCGGCATCTTCGTTTTCCACGCCCAGCCGGCGTCCGCCATGCAGGCCGATGGCCATGAAACAAGCGGCAAAACCGTCCTTTTTAAGGCTGTCCAGGGTGATGTCCTTGCCGAAGGTCACGCCGCAGCGTATCTCCACGCCCATCTGGCGAATCGTATCGATCTCGGCCGCCAGGATGTCACGCGGCAGGCGGTACTCGGGAATGCCAACGCGCATCATGCCGCCGGGCTCGGGCAGTTTTTCGAAAATGGTGACCGAATATCCTTTAAGGGCCAAAGAGTAGGCCGCCGTCAACCCGGCCGGACCGGAGCCGATCACGGCGATCTTTTCGGCGCGCTTTTCGGCTTCGATTTTGGGCACGTAGGCTTCACCGCTCTGCCGTTCGTAGTCGGCCAGAAAACGATGCAGCTCGCGGATGGCCAGCGGCTGGTCCACGTCGTTGCGCGTGCACTTGCCTTCGCAGGGATGATGGCATACGCGGCCGCATACGCCTGGGAAGGGATGGTCCTGCTTGAACAGCTTCAGGGCTTCCTTGTAGCGGCCGTCGTTGATCAGGGCGATGTAGCCCTGGATGCTCACGTGCGCCGGACAGGTGGCTTTGCAGGGGGCCGTGCCGCGTTTTTCGATGGCGTAGGCGCTGGGCATGCCTTGGGGATAAAGCTTGAAAGCGGCCTTGCGTGTGCGCAGGCCTTCGTCGAAGTTGTTGGGCACTTCGATGGGACAGGCCTTGGCACACTCGCCGCAGGCCGTACACTTATCCAGCTCCACATAGCGCGGCCGCTGCAGCAGAGTGACTTTGAAGTTGCCGGCCTCGCCCTCTACCTTTTCCACTTCGGTGGTGGTGAACAGATCGATGTTCAGATGGCGGCCCGCCTCCACCAGTTTGGGCGATATCACGCACATGGAGCAGTCGTTGGTCGGAAAAGTTTTGTCCAGTTGGGCCATGACGCCGCCGATGGCGGTTTTGCCTTCCACCATCTTGACCAGGTATCCCGAATCGGCCAGATCCAGGGAGGCTTGAATGCCGGCGATGCCGCCGCCCACCACCATGACGGAGCCTACTACACTTTTTTTCGTGTCGGTCGTTTTCTCAGATTGCATCGATTCCCTCTGTTCAAAAAAGTTAAAATTCATTGCCTAACGTCAGCTTGGCGCGACGCAAGTTCCGGTTGAGGAGGTGGCCGGGCTCGGGGGGGAAAACCCGACACACAGGAACAAAGTACTGTGAGCAACCAATACTTGAGCAACAGGTATGCCAAATTGGAAGAATTTGCGAGCAAAACTAAAATGGCTTTAATTACATTCAGTTGTTTGTGTTGGAGGGCCGCCCCGGGAATTTTCTTTAGGCTGGAACAATGTTCCAAAATGGGATATATACACAGGAACCATAATCATATTAGGATGATAAAGCCATGTTCCAATTTGGCACAGATGGGTGTTAAACACCAAAATGGCATACCGGGGCGTGCGGAACGGCAAAAAGCCGCGCCGCGGGTCCGGAACCATAACGGGCGCAAGCGCAAAAAGGCAAACGGACGATGAGCAACCGTATTATTCTGATTGATGACGATCGCGACTATCTGGCATTGCTGGCCGGCAAGTTACGCGATCTGGGTTATCACAACCTGCACCTGGCCGACGACCCCCTGGAGGCCGCGAGGGCTTTTGAGAGAGGGGACCCGTTCGACCTTGCCCTGATCGACATGACCATGCCCGAGATGAATGGCCTGGCCTTGCTGAATCACATTAAAAACACCAGTCCGGGCACGGAGTGCATCATGGTCACGGCCATCAACGAAGCCCGCACGGCGGTTGATTGCCTGCGCAGGGGGGCCTACGATTATCTGGTCAAGCCGGTGGCCAAGGATGTGCTGGCCCTGATCTTGCCAAGGGCTCTGGAGCGCAAGCGCCTTCTGGATATCCTGGATCTTGAAAAGGGTCAGACGCATACCGATTTGGCCAACCCGGCGCCTTTCCAGCCCATTGTCACCCAATCTCTGTCCATGCGCCGCATTCTCAGAGAGGCCGAGCTGCATGCGGCCAGCAACGTGCCCATCCTGATCACCGGTGAAAGCGGCACGGGCAAGGAGCTGCTGGCCTGGGCCGTTCATCAGGCCAGCCCGCGAGCCCAATTTCCCTTTACGCCGATCAATATGGCCTCTGTTTCGGCCAACCTCTTCGAGGCGGAATTTTTCGGCCATACCCGTGGGGCGTTCACCGGGGCGGCCGCCTCACGCACGGGATTTCTGGAGCATACCCACAAGGGCACCCTGTTTCTGGACGAAATCGGCGATTTGCCCTTGGAGTTGCAGGGCAAATTGCTGCGGGTCCTTCAGGAGGGCGAGTTTTCACGGGTCGGCAGCAGCGGCCGGATCAAGGTGGACCTGCGTTTCATCGCCGCAACCAACGAAGATCTGGACCGCATGATTGCCCGCAAAGCGTTTCGCAAGGACCTGTTTTACCGCATACGCGGCGGATGGCTTCATTTGCCGCCGCTGCGCGAACGCCGTGAGGATATCCCTTTGCTGGCCGATATGTTCTTGGGCAAGTATGCTGAGTACCGGGGCGGCAGCCGGCGGCTATCCCCGTCCGCATTGGATCTTCTGGCCGGCTATGCCTGGCCGGGAAACGTACGCGAACTCAAATCGATCATCCAATCGGCCGTCAACCTGGCGCAGGGCAAAACCATCGACGCACATCATCTGCCCGAACACCTGCGCGCGCAGGGAAAAAGCAGGCTGACCGCTTTGTCCGCATCAGAACAAAAAACCATCCGGCCGCTGGGTGAGGTTGAAAAAGAATATATTCTGAGGGCATACAATGGGTTGGAACGCAATAAGGTTCGAACGGCAAAAGCCTTGGATATCGGGCTGAACACCTTGCGGCGCAAATTGGCGTCTTACGGGATCGAGTAACTTTGTTGCCCGTTGGTCGGATCCTGCATCAGCTCATTTGAAAGGCGCTGCGGTCCGCTTGGAGTACCTGTAAATGAATCACGGCGATCCGTGTTTCACCCAGGCTGGCGGTCGCAATGATTTCCTTGTATTGTTGCACCAGCAAAAAGTTTTCCGTGCGCGTGGTGATGCAGGCCGCCGGGGCGATTCGATTGATGAAAAACTGAGCTTTTTTGATTCCCACGATCCAGCCTTTGGCTGCATCTCTTTGGGCGGCCGGTTTTTGCAGTTCATTCCATCCGAAACAGACACCGGCGGTTTGGGCCGCGAGCTCGATCAGCAGCAAGGGACTCGCGCCATCATGTGTCGTCAGCGGCCAATTCTCTTTTACAGTTGCTTGAGTCACCGCATGATCCTGATCGATTGAGAGGATGGTATCGATCAAACGCATATTTTGGCGATGGGGTATCAGATCTTCTATCGGTCCTATTCGGTCGTCCATCAGGTACTCCCCGGAGCAGTTCGGTCCGTGCTGCACTTGGGCTGGGGCTAAGCCCTGTTTTTGGTTGAAACCCATGGAAATACAAGCTATTGGATATTGTTATAGGGCAATTACGGCGGACTGTAAAGATCCAAAGCGGCCGCCCATCGCAGCCCGGTTATTTGAGGTGATGCATGAAAATTAAAGAGGTCCCGCAGGACGACAATAAAACGTTTAAGGGATATGGAAACAAGGCGGTATATGCCTTGGATGAAAATGGGCGTTACACCAAAATCGCCACCAGCGGCTGGGAAGTCGAAGAGGTGGTGTTAAGAGATGTGCTGGCCGATTTTGAAGCATTGGCGGCAGAGGCCAAAAAACGCGTACGCGAGGGGAAAAGCTCGCCCCTCGAATATTTTATTTACAAGCGCCTGATGGATGTGTCCGGTCTGGCGCAAGCCATGGGCATCGCCAAATGGAGGGTCAAACGCCATCTGAAACCCAAATTTTTTAACAAGCTCAATGACAAACTGCTCCAGCGCTATGCCGAGCTGTTGCGTATCGATATCACCGTGTTAAAGAACTTCAAGGAGAACCCCAGCATTGACCCTAATTTCTGAATTCCGGCACCAGCACTTCGCCCATTGCGAAAGCGGGGTGATGTCATCCCTGTTGAAACACAAGGGCGTAGAACTTTCCGAACCAATGGTTTTCGGGCTTTCCAGCGCCTTGTGCTTTGCCTATCTGCCCTTTGTCAAGTTCGGCAACATGCCCCTGGTCTCCTACCGCATGTTCCCCGGTCACATTGTCAAAAAGTTTCCCAAACGCTTAGGCATGACCTATTTTCGCAAGACGTACCGCAACCCGGATCAGGCCATGGCCGAGCTGGATGACTATTTGGCCAAGGGACAGCTCGTGGGACTTCAGACATCAGCCTATTACACGACTTATTTTCCGCCCGAAATGCGCTTTCACTTCAATGCCCACAACATTATTGCCATCGGTAAGGAGGGTGATGAGTATCTGGTCAGCGATCCGGTGTTTGATCACATTGAACGCATCAAGGCCGCCGATCTGAAACTGGCCCGCTTCGCCAAAGGTCTAAGCGCCCCCAAGGGGCTTGCCCATTACCCGCTTGCGCCTCCTGCCGGTCTGGATCTGGAAAAGCTGATCAAACGATCCATCAAGAAAACGGCCAACATGATGCTGCATGCCCCGCTGCCTTGGATCGGCATCAAAGGCATTCATTGTCTGGCCCGGAAGGTATTAAAACTTTCCAAGGCGGCCGATTCGCGCTACATGCGGCTGTTTTTGGGCAATGTTGTGCGCATGCAGGAAGAAATCGGCACCGGGGGCGGCGGATTCCGTTTCATGTACGCCTCCTTTTTACAAGAAGCGTATACTGTTGCCGGATGGCCGCTGCTGCAGGAGGCTTCTGAGCGCATGACCGCGGCCGGGGATGAGTGGCGGGGTTTTGCGCTGGAGTGCGCAAAAGTGGTCAAAAGAAAAGCCGACGCACGCGCACCGGACCACATTGCCGGACTTCTGCGGAGCTGCGCAGAATCCGAGCGTCAGATTTACATGCTGCTCAGACGGGTGTGAAGGCAAAGATCAATACTTCTCCACGTTCAACACCACAAACTGACCGCGAAAATCCTTGTTGACGTGCACCCAGCTGCCTGATGGATAGCGTTCCAGAAAGGCCGTTGCGCCGGAGGCCGTTGCGGAATCATGGTATCCCAGGGCCGCGATGTGGTCGAATTCGGCCGGAGCGGGCAGCCTCGCGGCAATTGCCTCGCGTTCCCGGCCGCCTACCAACAATCCATAACTTACCACCACGGGCCGGGAAAAAGATCTTTGCTGAAGCCAGGCAATGGCCCCGGGTAGATCGTTGAACGATTCGAGGGCGCTGATCTCCCCCATTGCATTCTGCGCATTTTTCCTGACCAGAAGCCAGCAGCTGCCCTCAACCAGGTCAAAGACCCCGCAAGGCCGCTGAAATTTGGCTTCAAACTGCTGCTTTGAAAAGCAAGCCTCGTCCACACCGCCGATCAAGGCTTCCTCGACAGAGCCACAGAGAAGATCGCTGCGCATCAGCTCGATGCCCCTTTCAAAGGAAAGCTGCTTGCTGGAAAACGTCAGATTACGGCCGAACAATTTCAAATTCTGAGCGACGTAAAAAGAAGCCGTATTGCTCATGGTATTGATGAAATTGTACGGAAGGGGAAACTGGTGCTGATGAAAAATTTGATCCAGCACGGTTTCCGTATCCCCCAGGTTGCCGTTTTCAGTGGTCAGGTAAACCGCAGTTTCATTTTTGATCCCATGACCGTGCGCACAGCGGCAGGCGCCGGCCAGAGAGAGCAGCACGAACCGGTTGGCGCGCCTGAATTGCAGTTCGGTGTAGCGGCTGACTTCCTGTTTGTAATACTTGACGTCATCAACAGGTTTCCCGACGAAACTGCCATGGCTGTGGATGTACATCGGAAAAGAGTTGGGTGGGTTGTCGCTCAATCCGCAAAAAGCATGTCTGCGCATGTGCATGGCCGAATTCAGGGTTTATTGGAAATCACTAAGGAAACACAATTGCCGCCGAATCCAAAATAATTCAACAGAAAGGTTCCTGTTTGGACGGGCAGCGATTCGGCCAGCGGCGCAATGGCCAGTCCTTCGTCCAGCGATTCGAAGCCAAGTGTGGCCGGAATAAAACCATGCTTGACCGCTTCACTGAACAAGATCAATTCGACCACCCCGCACGCACCCACAGTATGGCCCACGAACGGTTTTAATCCGGTGACGGGGGGCATACGGCCTTGAAACACCTGCTTCAGCCCATTGCATTCGGTCTGGTCGTTGTGATAGCTGCCCGTGGCGTGCGCCTTGACCGCGTCTATTTCACCGGTATCGATACCGGCTTGTCGCAGTGCTTCGCGCATGACAACGGCGATGGCTTTGCCTTGCGGGTCGTGGGTGGTGACGCTGTGCGTATCGCAGGCATTGGCCCCCCCCAGACAATAGAAATCGCCGGGCTGCGCACTTTTTCTGTCCAGCACGACCGCGCCGCAACCTTCTCCCATGATGATCCCCTGGCGGTTCTTATCGAAAGGGCGATAGGGGGGCGGCGAAATCAGCTTCATGGCTTCAAAGCCGCAGAAGCCGATATTGCAGAAAAGATCATATCCCACCACGAGAGCGCGTTCGATAAAGCCCTGCGCGATCATGTTGGATGCAAACAAAACGCCATTGGCGCTGGACGTACAAGCGGTCGTAAAGGTATAGCAAGCCGCTTGGGTATTTAAACGGGCGGCCACCTCATTGGCGATATTGCCATAGCCCGAAGAGGTCTGGGACAGAATGTGGCTGGAGCTTCTATAGCGGCTTTCATAAATGGGGATGTCGATCGACGTCGAACCGAAAAAAACAGCGGTCCGATCGATTTCTTCGCGCGTTAGACCGGCATCCGCTGTAGCCTGTTCGACGACTCGAAAAAGTATTTCATAGAACCGCGTTTCGTTATCGGGGGTTGGATTTCCATTTGTTTCAGGAAGCCTGAAATAGGGACGGCTGTAATCCACATTGATGAGCGCCAGGGACATGTCGCTCATGTGCACCCGCCGCTCCCGCATGCAGGTCACAATGTCGTCGATCCGCTCGCCCAGCGCACAATGAACCGCTTTGCCACGAAGAAAAACCCTGTTCTGCACAACTACTCCGGTTGAATATGATCGGCAAAGCTGTTGATCGTTCTCATCACCCGCCGCATTTCCTTGCTGTCTCGAATGGCGATTCCGAATGCGTTTTGAACGGCAATCGATATTTGCAACGCGTCAATGGAATCGAGCTCCAGCTTTGAAGCGCTTTCGAACAATGGGGTCTCATCACCGATATCCGTGATCTGAATATCCAAGTCGCAGTTCTCGACAATAAGGGTCTTGATCCGCGTTTTCAGTTGGTCGTCCAAAGATCCCTTCATATAAGAACCAAATCATCCTTTTCATCAGCAATGGCTTTTTGGAATCATTCTGTGGTGCGCCAATTTTTTTGGCCGTCTGCATTTCCGCTTTTATCCGCGTTCATCAAACCGGCATCACATACGTGTCAGAACGAATTCCGGGATGGTTTCCAGCAATTCCCGACCGCGATGACAAACGCTGAACTGTAATAAGCTTAGGTGCCATTCGTCAAGTACAATTCCGCGGCACCCGCGGCACCTGGTTTGGCATACCAAGCCGCCGGCCGGATGGATGAAGGCGCCCAGACGCCTTGAGCCAATTCCTCGATGCAAGAAGCTTGACGGGTGAGCCGCGGCGGTCGGTTATCGTCCAACAACTTCCAACAATCCTACCAGAAGCCGCCATACCGGCTCAATGGATGGAATGTGCAAACGCTCCGTCGGGGAATGCGGGTTGCGAATGGTCGGTCCGAAGGAAATCATTTGCATACCGGGATAGCGATCGCCAATGACGGCGCACTCCAAACCGGCATGGATCACCTGAAGGCATGGGTCCTTATCAAAGAGGGTCTTGTAAACATCCCGGGCCTGAAGCAGCAAAAGGGCGTCCATATCGGGCTGCCAGGCTGGATATTTGTTATCGTCCCGGCAGGAGGCCCCGGCAAGATCGGCGACGGCATGAACGGTAGCGGTCACCTCGCCCAATCGGGACGCCACCGCGCTGCGCTGGCTGGATAGAATATTCAAGTGGCCCTGGTGAATCCGGGCAATGGCCAGGTTGCTCGATGTTTCGACCAAGCCTTTGATCGCGGGAGACATGCCGGCCACACCATGAGGCATTGCCAGCAACAGCCAAATTGCACGCGCCGTATCATCCTGGGTCAGGCAGTGTGAACCCGCGGGCAGTTCGGCAGGTTCCATTCTTATGGAAACCTCCGGCTCGTGGGGATGGTACTCCTGCCGGACAATATCGTCCATCGATGCAACCGCATGTTCAAGCGGACCCTGGCCGGCGTGGCGGGCTGTAATCAGGGCTTCTGCGTCGCGGGCAATTGCATTGTGGCGCGTTCCGCCCTTTAAGGCGATCAGGCGGCAAGACGCCATTTGACAGACCCTGGCCAGCGTGCGGGCAAGAATCCTATTGGCATTCCCGCGATGTTTATGAATATCAATACCCGAATGGCCGCCCTTTAAACCACCCACGATCACTTTGAAGGCCATATGGTCCGGCGGCAGCGGCTCGGTTTCGAGATTCAATTCCACAGAGGTGTCCAATCCACCGGCGCAGCCGATTGTAAAAACGCCCTCGTCTTCGGAATCCAGGTTAATTAAAATGCGTCCTTTAATAAGATCGGGGGCCATCGCCTTGACGCCGTTCAATCCCGTTTCTTCGTCAACTGTAAAGAGCAGTTCCATGGGGGGCCGCCGGGGGTTCCGGTTCTCGGCCAGGGCCATCGCATAAGCAATGGCAATGCCGTTGTCCGCACCCAGTGTCGTACGATCGGCCATAAGCCAATCGCCCTCTCTTCTTGAGCGGATGGGATCTTCGGCGAAATTATGCGGTGATTCAGGGGTTTTTTCGCAAACCATGTCCATGTGGCTCTGCAGCACCACTGTGGGTCTGCTCTCCTGCCCTGCTGCCGCAGGAACCCTCACGACCAGGTTTCCGGTGGAATCAACCGTCGCATCAAGACCGTGCGCACCGGCCCAGTCGCGCAGCCATCGGCAAAGCCGATGCTCATTTTTGGAACAACGCGGGATGGCGTTGACCTGTTCAAAATAGGCCAATATCGTTTCCAGACGGCTTTGCATTACTTCTCCGTGAGATTGCCATTGCGGCATTGGCCGTTTCGGTACGCCGAAAGGCCGCGGCATGGTCGTTTGCGTGATGTGTTAATAGTGGCAGTAAAGCCAAACAACTACTTGTCAGGGCGATCCGCTCTCGAAGCAGGGCTGAACATATGATCGGCTGGCTTTGCTGTCAAATGGAACCGAGAGCCTATCCATCTTCCCTAATTGCGCTTGACTTTTCGACTTAAATGTGGTCGAAATTGAGTCCTTTTCTTGAACCCATTGGAAACACAGCCGTTTCTGCTGGCAGGCCGGGTCCCAATAACTGTCAAACGATAACCCTGGAGGCATTTTTATGGGCTTCGAACTCATCGCGGCCAACAATGGCTGGGCCATGGCGGTCACCGGCGCGGCCATTGTGGTGCTCGGTCTGACCGCCCTGGCGGCGATCATCTCACAGCTGCATAAAATCGTTTTCCTGTTTGAAAAAAAAGCCGCCGAACCATCTGCGCCGGCCATCACTTCGCCGGAAGCACATGAATTTTCCGCTGCCACCGACCTGCTGAACGACCTTTCCGCAGCCGCACACATCATCAAGGGCGTCAGCGTCGATCTGGGGGACCGCTTTGAGTTGACCGCGTTATACCGGCTTCTTGGAAATGAGCAAGTCCCCCATCCGCACCTGACCATCCGCTCTCTGCGGGAAGCCGGCTTTCTGGTACCTGTGGAGAAAGGCACCTTCACCTGGCAAAATGTTTGATTAACCGTCACTTGGGTGGGATAACTCATGGAGCTCATTCTGGATTTTTTAAAGAACACCGGATTTGCGTTAGCTGACTGGCGCTACGTGATCATGATCGCGGTCGGCATCTTGTTCTGCTATTTGTCCATTGCCAAAAGTTATGAACCGCTTTTGCTTCTGCCGATCGGTTTTGGGGTCATCGTAGGCAATATCCCGTTCTTCAAGGGTTTCGGTCTGGGCATCTATGAGAACAACAGCGTGTTGCACTATTTGTATTTCGGCGTAACTTCGGGGCTGTACCCTTCGATCGTGTTCCTGGGACTCGGGGCCATGACCGATTTCTCGTCGATGCTGGCAAGGCCCAAGCTCATGCTCTTGGGCGCTGCGGCCCAAATGGGAATCTATTTCACCCTGCTTGCGGCTCTGGCCCTGGGTTTTGCTCCAAAGGAGGCCGCCTCGGTGGCCATTATCGGCGGCGCGGATGGTCCGACCTCCATTTTTCTAACCGCGAAATTGGCGCCCCACCTTATTGGCCCGGTCGCCATTGCCGCATACTCCTATATGGCCCTTATCCCAATTATCCAGCCGCCGATCATGCGCCTGCTCACCACCCGTAAAGAGCGGCGTATCCGCATGCCTGAGGACGAACGTCATGTATCTCATAAGGAGTTGGTCTTTTTTCCGATCGTCGGTGTCCTGCTCTGCTGCTTTCTGGCACCTGCATCCATACCGCTGCTGGGCCCCTTTTTTTTCGGAAATCTGATGAAAGTTTCCGGTGTGGTGGATCGACTGGCCAAAACGGCCAGCTCCGCGGTCATCGATACAGCCACTATTTTCCTCGGTTTTACAGTGGGCGCAAGCACCCAGGCGGATGTTTTTATCACCCCAAAATCACTTGGCATCTTTTTTCTCGGATCGGTCGCATTTTCAATTGCCACGGCCTCCGGCGTGCTGTTTGCCAAAGTGATGAACCTTTTTTCGAGTGAAAAGATCAATCCGCTTCTTGGTGCCGCCGGTGTATCGGCCGTCCCGGGATCTGCGCGGGAGGTGCACATGGTTGCCCAAAAAGAGGATCCGGGCAACTACCTGCTGATGCATGCCATGGCCTGCAATGCTTCCGGTGTCATCGGTTCGGCTATTTGCGCCGGTATTCTGTGGAGTTTTTTGATGCGCTGAACAATTTGGGCGTGTACTTCTCTTACCGGCCTTGAATATTCATGGGCTGCCGTTATGGATTCATTGCTTTGACCGATTTCTGCATTATAGATTGTCACAGATCAGACTCCTCCCCCAGTTGTGAAAAGATTTGACTCGCCCGCGCCCAGTCTATTGTTCCACCAGGTGATTTGAATGCACTGCAACCCGCGATCCGGGGTTTAAACAGCGAAAGGGGTGCACCATGATTGCCAAAATCCTTATAAAAAGGCGTTTTAAAGTCGGCTATACACGGCAAATCGTGGCATTGCTTAATGAACTAAGATCCAGAGCCATGCACCAGCCCGGGTACATTTCCGGTGAAACGCTCGCGCAAAAAGGTTTTCCCCACAATATGGTGGTCATTGGAACGTGGCAAAGCCTGGAAGACTGGCATCGCTGGCGCGATTGCGATGAGCGCAACAAGTTCGAAGCAATGCTCGGTTTTTATCAGGAAAGACCCACCGATTACGAAGAGTTTCTACTGGGTTCGCCGCTGATCGTGGATGATACCAACGCGAAATCTTGAAGGCGAGGGAGATTGATATGAAACAATGGAAGTGTACGGTTTGCGGCTACATTCATGCCGGCAATGAGCCGCCTGAAAAATGCCCGGTCTGCGCGGCCGATCGCAGCAAGTTCGTCCCCATCGAAGAGGTGGCCGAAAAAACGAACGAAACTCAACCTTCCCGGCCGAGGCCCAAAGCGACGCCCAACCCCAACCAAGATCCCACGAAACAAGAGAACAGATCTCAACCCGTCTGGCAGCGTATAGCCGCTTCCACTATCGGACAAAAGCTTACGCGGTACCACGGCCATCCCATAGCCGTACATATTCCCAATGGTGTTTTACCCCTGGCGGTTCTATTCACATTACTTGCAGCGATCTTCAAATCGGAATCATTGGCAATTGCCGCTCAATACAATGTCGGTTTTGTCGCCTTGAGCATGCCCATCGTTATCGCCACGGGCCTGATCGATTGGATCAACAGCTTTAAGGCCAGAATGACACGTGTGTTTCGGATAAAGATGATATGCGCGGGCATCGTAACGGTGGTCTCCATTATACTGACGTTTTGGGGGATTGCCCGACCCGACATCTACAACAGCCCGCTTGCTCAGAGTTGGTTTTTCTTACTTCTTCACATCACGAACCTGGTTGCTGCGACCATAGCCGGATTGTACGGCGGCAAGTTGGTCTTCCGCAAATAAGCCCCAACGGCCCCCCGCAAATCCTTGCCGGACAAGGCTTTGCGGGGGCGAATCGCTCAGAGCCCCAAATTTCGACGATCTCACCCGCCCGCATACCATGCCATCCATTTTTTAATGCTTTCAAATATCGGCTTGGGCGAAAGCCTGGGCTTGAATACTATACACTAAGGTGAAGAGACATCCTCCCCTTCTGAATTGAGCCGCCTTAACTGCTCTGTGTACCAGACGGCGAATTCAAACATGCCGATAAACCGGTCATCGCAATTGATGATTCCGAGCGCCATTTCAAGCACGCCCCTGCCGTAAGCATTGCTATACTTCGCATGCCCGCACTGCTGCAAAAACTCGCGCACCAATTGTTGCGTTGTGCGCTGAGTAACATCCCGACGGATATCAATCGGGTCCTTGGGTACTTCAAACGGGTCCCAATTTTCATAGCCGCGTTTCAGGATATGCTTCTGACGCCGCGGAGACATACCGTCAAATATGGCTCTTTTTTTTTCCTCCCCACTGGATGGGCCTGGCATTACTCCCCCTTATTTTCTTCTGCGGGTTCTTGATTGCGATTTGCCCCCAGATACTCTTCCGTATAATCGGTCAGCATCGCCATGGACAGAGGCACCAGCATCTCAGCCAATTTTGGATAACGGCTTTCAACGGCTTGGGCCAACTCAAAGGAGATATCGTAGAGCTTTTGAAAAACAGCATCCAGTTTAACTGCCGGGTAGGCTGCCCCCTCCTGAAACCCGCTGATCCCACATGTATGCGATCGCCCGGCAATAATGGTCGGTATCCCATAGATGCGACAGGTCAGCGGTCGCACTTCATAAATTGCGCATCGATCATCCGAATTGAGGGCAGGACAACGAATCCTCTGGGATGCCATCTCTTCCAGAATTTCTCTTTCCGATTTGCCGTTCTCGTGATCCCTGAATGCCCGTTTCTTAAGGCGGTAAATGGTGCGGTCCGCTTCGTTGGCCCGCTCAAGGACTTCTTCGCGAGCCGGTCCCGCGAACAAGGAATCGAATTGGGTCTTAATATACAATGCTTCTATCAGAGTCAGGTCAAATAGCGCATGACAACAATCCGAGCATCCAATCTTACAACGTACACACGCTTCATACTCGCCCTTTACCTTCTCAAAGGCTGCATCAACCTGCCGGACCAGCGCTTCATACTTCCTAAAAAAGGGTTTTAAATCCATGCCGTATCTCTCCTCACTGTTTCACGTGAAACATTTGAAAAAATCTGCAGCTATTTACCAATACAAAAGCGCTCAAAAATGCGGTCGAGGAGGTCGGGGGCGGTGCATTCCCCGGTGATTTCCCTCAGCGTTCGACCGGCATGCTGCAGATCAAGATGGATCAAGTCTTCAGAAACGCCGGCCTTGAGCCCGGTCAATGCATGCCTGAGATCGTTTAGGGCAGCCTCGAGGCAAAGCTTATGACGGATATCCGGGACAGCGACTTCTTTGGCGCAAATGGGCTTGTCTCCAATGCACAATTTAAAAATTTGAGCTTTGACGGCATCGATGCCGGTCCCGTCCAGGGCGCATACGAATACAGCTGGAAGGTGCCTGAAGCGATCAGGGATCTTGATGTTGCGCGCATTATCAACAAGGTCAATCTTGTTGACCACGAGCACCATGGGAATGTCCCTGCCGCACTCGAACACATCGATATCTCCGTCGCTCTCCGGTTCCGCGGCATCTATCAGAAAAAGCACCAAATCGGCGCGCGAAATCGTCTCTTTGCTTTTACAAATGCCGATCGCTTCCACGGGGTCGGCGCTGACGCGAATGCCGGCCGTATCGCTGAACAGCATGGCGATCCCATTATAGACTGCGCCCGCTTCGACAGGATCACGGGTGGTGCCTGGAAACGGCGTGACAATTGCCTTGTCATCTCCGATGAGACGATTGAGAAGACTTGATTTCCCGACATTGGGACGCCCGGCTATCGTGATGCGCAAACCGTCTCGCAACATGCGACCGCTGTCATAGGTGCCTACCAGCTCCTCCAAAGGACAGATGATATCGAGCAACGCTGGCCCAAAATGTTCATCACCGGTCGCTGGCTCGATCTCATCCGCAAATTCGATAAGCGCTTCCATTTCGGCCGCAAGGTCGGTGAGCGCGCTGAGAATTCCCTCAATCCGGCGTTTCAAACTACCGCCCAGTTGCTCGGCGGCGAGCCTCAAGGCGCTCTCACTGTTTGCGTTAATGATATCTGCAACAGCTTCCGCTTGAGTCAAATCAATACGACCGTTGATAAAGGCGCGGCGCGTGAATTCTCCCGGTTCAGCGAGCCGGGCACCGCCTTGCAGGACCAACGCCAACAGCCTGTTCAAGACGGCCGCGCCGCCATGGGATTGAATCTCTACTACATCCTCGCGGGTATAGGAGTGCGGAGCGGGCATAAACGCAAGCAGGACCTCATCGATCAGGGAATTGTTGCCGGGATCGTTGATGTAACCGTGGTGGAGGTGATGTGGAATAAAAACAAAGGGCTGAAGGCTACGTTTTTCATGGCCCTTCAGTTTCGCTGGCTGAAATAGGCGCCGGGTGATTCCGCTGGAATTTTTTCCGGAAATGCGGATGATTCCGATTCCCGCCCGGCCGACTGCGGTTCCGATGGCCGCAATGGTATCCTCTCCGCTTTCGATGATTGCTCGTGAGCACGATGAATCAGTCTTTATAAAAGAATTTCCGGGTATCGTAAGTACCATACCGTTTCGAATCGAGGCAGCTTTTCAGACAAACGGGCTCGTAATCTGAACCCCATGAATGCCTGGCAAGCAGTTCAGCTTTTGCTACGACGGCGCTTTTTTGGAAAAATAATCAGTTTGCGGTAATACCCTTCGCCGACGCTTTGGGTCCGGACGGAAGGGTTGTCCTTCAGGTGCAAGTGCACAATGCGGCGGTCGTAAGCGTTCATCTGTCCAATGGTTACAGGTTTGCTCAGTTTTTGGGCTTTCTCGGCCATTTTGGAAGCAAGCCGTTGCAGGTCTGACTTTCGCGCGCCCAGATATCCCTCCACGTCCACCAGCACCCGGATGCGTGCATCGGTTTGCTTGTTAATCATTTTTTCTATCAAATATTGAATGGCTTCCAGCGTTTGTCCTCTTTTGCCGATCAACAGTGCGCTGTCGCCCCCCTCTACCTTGAACAAAATGCGTCCATTGCGCCGCTCGCTTTCAATTTTGAAATCCTCCGAGATAAAACTTACCAGACGTTGGAGCGCCTGCCGGCCGTCAACAATGGCTTTGTCCAACAGGCCATCATCGGTGCTGTCGCCTTCTTCATCTTCAAAGGCGTCTTCCACCAGGCTTCTCGCCTCGACTTTGGCGTCATCTTCTATTTGCGATGCAACAGCCTGGCCGGTTTTAACGCGAATTTTAGCCTTCTTCACTCCGACCAATCCGAAAATTCCGGACGAACCGTAGGAAACCACATCGTAGTTCAGCTGATCAGGCGCTTGATTCAAAGCTTCACAGGCCTTTTCCAAAGCCTTTTCAACATTTTTTCCTTCAAATTCGGCATACTCATTCATTCTATAAACCTCCACACCTTTAGGCCAATCTCTTTTGGGTGTAATATTGCTGTGCAATGGACACCAGGTTGCTGACAAGCCAGTAAAGCACCAACCCTGACGGAAAGTTGATGAATATAAATGTGAAGACAATCGGCATCAGCATCATCATCTTGGCCTGAGTCGGATCACCTGGGGCGGGCGACATTTTTTGCTGCAGAATCATTGTGGCACCCATGATCAGAGTCAGCACGGGTATACCAAAAGGTGGTTCCATAAAAGGGATCTTGAAGGCAAAATTAAACAGACGGTCAGGCGCCGATAGATCATTGATCCAGCCGAAAAAGGGTGCGTGGCGCAATTCAAGGGCTTGATAGAGCATGCGATAGAGGGCGAAAAATACAGGCAACTGGATCAGCATCGGCAAACACCCCCCCAGAGGATTGATCTTGTAGGTTCGGTACAAGGCCATTGTCTCCTGGTTGATCTTGGCCTTATCATTTTTATATTTTTCACGTATCTTCTGCATCAGGGGCTGCAATTTGCGCATATCGTTCATGGATTTGTAACTCTTCTGCGCCAGGGGCCAGAACAGCAACCGAGTGACTATCGTTAATATCATGATAGCCACTCCGTAGTTTGGAATGAAGCGGTAAATAAAGTTCATAAACCACAAGCAGGGTTTGGCAATGAAATCGACCCAGCCGAAGTCGATCGCCCTGTCCAACTCGTTATTGGCCGCGCGTAAAACCGAAAGGCTTTTGGGACCCAGGAAAAGACTGAATTCAAAAGTGCGTTGGTCGCTTGGATTGATTTCCCCGAAGGAAGTCAAAAGGTTATTTTCCAACACATTGTTTTCATATGCGAGCACCATCCGCGCGTCCGCGGGTACTTTGCTGATCAGGCTTTCCATAAAATAGAGGCGCTCGATGGCGATCCAGCGTATTTTTCCTTCGAGTATTTTTTGTTCTTCTATATCCTTGATTTTGATTTGCTCGAGCTGATTGTTGATCAACCCGCTGGGGCCTTCAAAACCATAAGCCCCCTGATCCTTGTCGGCCATATCGCGAATCGCAATTTTCAGTGCGCCGCCCAGTGCCTTGTCGCTGCCGTTGCGAACCGTGATCATCAAATCTATCAGGTAATTGTCCGGAGCAAACCGGTAAATTTTTTCTATCCGCAAATTGTCAGGGGTCTGATAGCTGAAGCGGACTTCGCCCGGCGCATCTTGGATCGTGACGTTTTCAGGTTTATCGGCCTTGTAGACGCCTTGCAATAAGTCATCCCCACTGATCCCGGTCATTGAAAGCAGTACGGTCCCGCCTGGCAGGCCTTTGGGGATTAACTCTTTTGCCGGGGAATCCTTTCGGACCGTCTCCTGGTAATTTTTGAGTACCATGCTGACAACGGCAGCGCCGCGTTCAGAGATGACCATGCGGTAGAGCGGCGTGTTGACCGTGATCCGACGAGCGTCTGCCTGAGGTAATGTCCCCTCCCCCTCTTTCTTTGCGGCCGCCGATTGCTCAACTTCCGCCGAATCGGGGCGAGCCGCGGGAACTTGCTTTTGCCGGTGAGTTGCGTCAGCGTTCTCCTGGGTTTGCTCGACCGCCTGGTCGGAAGGCTTGGGCCCGAACGTGATGCTCCAGAGGAAAAAGATCAAGAAGGAAAGGGCTATGGCGATCAGAAGACGCGATTGTTCCATACTTGGCTCCTATGATTGGTCGCCGCCGAGCGGCAATGCAGGGTAGGTGGCACTCAACAGGCAGGTAATCGAAATAAGGGTCTAAACGGCTGCTCGGTGCGCATGACCGTCTTTTTAGGGCACCGGATCGTATCCCCCGTCGCACCATGGATGGCAACGCAGCAACCGTTTACATCCTAACCAGCTACCCTTGAGCAATCCATGGCGCTCAATGGCTTCCATTGCATATTGGCTGCAGGAAGGTGCAAAGCGGCAGGCCGGTCCAAGGACTGGAGAGACAATGAGTTGGTATGCGCGTATAAGGAACGTTGCGATTATCGCACTGGGCTGCTTACTCATTTTGTGACGATTCGATTCGCCTAAAAAGCTTCTCAAGAGAGCTATAAATAATCTGGCCGCAACCGTCGGCCGCTTCTTTCTTGGCAATCACATGAATATCCCATGGCTTTTTGAAAAAAGAGTTGTTCAACCGGAAGTATTCCCGCGCCAGGCGCTTGATTCGGTTGCGCTTCACGGCATTGCCTACCCTGCGACTGACTGTGATGCCGATCCGAGATTTCTGATGTTTGCTTTTTTCAAAAAAAACGATAAATTGACGGTTCGCAAGCTTGGGAGCATGGGTCGTCAAACGGACGAATTCGGCCCGCGCAAGCAGTTTGTCAGCTTTTGTGAGCCGGTGCCTGACCCCTGTTACTTGGGATTCCAATCCATTGCCTATGTGCCTTCGGTCGCTGCTCAAGCCCGCTTCTTGTGCGCTTATTGAGCCAAGCGCTTGCGACCCTTTGCCCGCCGCCGGTTGATGACCAGTCGGCCACCCTTGGTTGACATCCGTTTACGAAACCCGTGTGTTCTGACTCTTTTGATTTTACTCGGTTGGTATGTCCTTTTCATGATTCAATTTCCCCTATATGGCAATTGACAACATGCATCCGGATCCGCATGCCTCAGTATTATTCAAGAAATTCAAACTTTTAGACATGATGTCGTCGATGAACCCGTGAAAATAATCATATGACGGCAATATTGTCAACATCAATTCGGTGGTGTACAGGCGGCGTACTTGGTGGCGTACCGCACCGGGCCCGGGTCAACCCGAACATAGCCCTTCATAAACCTCAATCCTGCTTGGCCCGCTATGTTCAGTAGGTTTCGAGCACATCATATTCTTCCAGATGAAAACGGCTCTCCGGATAGATGGTGATTTGCCTTGCGATGGTTTTTTCCAGCGAGGAGATGATATAACTCTCTTCCCCCAACAAAAGCTCCGCAATCATGGGATTCACTTTCAAAGTAAGACCTGCGCCCGTCATATCTCTGGCATTGCGCAAGATTTCACGGTGAATATTGAAGCAGATGGTTCTTGGAGAGAGCAGATTGCCTTCGCCTTCACAATAAAAACACGGCTCGCAGAGTTGGCGCGTGAGCGGCTGGCGGATGCGTTTGCGGGTCATCTGAATCAATCCCATTTCCGACATGGACAGAATATGGGTTTTGCTGCGATCTTTGGAAAAGGCCTCGGTAAGTGCATTGAACACCTTTTCCTGGTTGGCTTTTTTTTCCATATCGATAAAATCGATGATGATAATGCCGCCGATGTCCCGCAGGCGAACCTGATAGGCGATCTCTTTGACCGCTTCAAGGTTTGTTTTCAGAATCGTCTCTTCCAGGTTGTGCTTACCGACATAGCGGCCGGTGTTCACATCAATGGCCATCAGCGCTTCAGTATGGTCCATAATGATATATCCGCCGGACTTCAGCCATATCTTCTTTTTCAGAGCCCGGTATATATCGCCTTCCAGGTTATAGGCATCGAAAATGGGTTCGCTGCCCTCATAGAGTTCTACGGAATCCTTGAGGTTGGGCATGAACGTGTCCAGGAAAGAGATGATCTCCTGGCACCCGCTGCGCGAGTCGATAATGAGTTTCTCCGCCTCATGAACCAGCAGATCTCGAACGGCGCGCAGACTGATATCCAGTTCTTGATGAATTAAACAAGGCGCCGGTGCGTTTTGGTACTTGCGCTGAATTCCACTCCAAACATTTTTAAGAAAAGCCATTTCCTGGGCTACTTTTTCGGGTCCAACCCCTTCGGCGGCCGTACGCACAATGTATCCCAAATGGTCGCCCCGCAACGCACCGATCATCTCCTTGAGTCGCGCACGTTCTGCTTCATCCTCAATTCTGCGCGATACGCCGATGTGTTTGGACGTCGGCATCAGCACCAGGAAACGCCCGGGCAAGGAGATATGCGTGGTGATCCGGGCACCCTTTGTTCCCATGGGTGATTTGGCCACCTGCACCAAAATCTCCTGACCTTCGGTAATCAAATCGATGATGTTGACGGGGCTTCGTTCAACCGATTTGGCCATTCCGGTCATTTTGGGTTCAGGGATGGCGCCGGCGAAGGTTTCTTCTCCGTTTTCGGTGAGGGCGGTTTCTAAATCGTCGTTTTGGTCGGTGCGGATGTCGTTTACATACAAAAACGCGGCCTGGGAAAGACCGACATCCACGAATGCGGCCTGCATGCCGGGCAACACGCGCTGCACGCGTCCTTTGTAGATGTTTCCCGAACTGTCCGAGGATCCCTGTCTTTCAATGAACAACTCGACGATGTTCCCCTCTTCTACCAAGGCAACCCTTGTTTCATGGGGCATATCGTTGATAATGATTTTCCTGTTAGCCATAAACTCTCAATTTCCCAGGTTTTTCAATCTGAGAATAGCCGGGGGATCGACGTCTGTCAACCATTGTGGAGAGCTGCCGGGGCAAGTTTAATCACCCGCACCAAGGCGAGGCGCTGCTCATCCATGTTGCACACACTGCGCAATATATCCGCCGGCCTGACGGTGCAGGCCGAATTCCGGAGAATAACCATCTCAAGGGTGTCGGCATCAATCCGCTCGAATTTTTGAACATATCTTTTTAGATCGATGGTGTAGGTTCGACCCTTGCGGCGACGGCAGTATGTCCAGGTGTCGTGCCTTGTAAAACGCGTGATTTGCTCCAATTCACCAATCCCGGCCGGAATCCGGATCTGATAATGGTCCTCCTCGAATGTCTTGTTGGGCTGGTTAACGGGGATCTCCCGGCAAGAGGCGATGGTGATCCCTTGCGGCATGCATGCCGAAAGCCCTTCAATCAGCTCACGGCACTGCACCTGGGGAGCCACTCTGACCCACATTCGTTCGGCATAGCTTTCCATTCCCAAGGGCAGCGGGTCGTCGAAGGAGATGCGCGGCATGGGATGAAAGCCTTGCGAATAAAGCATGTCGATTTTCGCACGCCGCAGTGCACGCGCAAAAATATTGGCCAGCTCCAGATGTCCGAAAAAACGGGCTTGCTGGCGTTTGGTGTAAATCAATTCCATCCGTCGATATCGTTCAAGGGCGATATCCGCCCGCGCGGAATCCGACCACTGGGCTGTCTCAGGTGTGGATTGTCTGGGTTTTAAAATCTTGAAATCACATACGCCGCACTGGTGACAGTGTCCCTCCCGGCAGCCTGGCGCGATGATACCCTGCTGAGCCGCCTGCCACTGCGATTTTAGAAAATCCAGCTCAACACGCGAGTCCATGTGCGCCCACGGCAAATGCTCTTCCAGAGAGCGGCTGCGCGTGGTGAAGAAATCGATCGACTGGCCGCATTCGTCGAAGGCTTGCCGCCAGCGCTCAAAGTTGAAGTGATCGCTCCAGCCGTCAAAGGTACATCCCAATCGCCAGGCGCGCTCGATCACCGCCGCAATCCGGCGGTCGGCGCGCGCCACAACGCCTTCCAGAAGGCTCATGGCTGGATGTTGCCATTTGATCTGGACACCCGGCATGCGCAGTTTGGATTTTAAATGGTTTATTTTGCTCCAAGCCTCATCGGCGCTGATTTGGGATGCCCATTGAAAAGGTGTGTGCGCCTTGGGTATAAAAGTTGTCACGCTGACATTGATCTGCCCGCGGCGTCGCCTGGCCGGGCTTTTGATTTTGTTTAATCCGGACACCAGCTGAACAATTGCGTCCAGATCCGCGTCCGTTTCGGTCGGCAGTCCGATCATAAAATAAAGTTTGATGATTTGCCATCCCATCGCGAACGCATCGGAAACCGTCGCTTGGATCTCATCAAGACTGATGTTTTTGTTTATGACATCCCGCAACCGTTGGCTGCCGGCTTCCGGGGCAATGGTGAAGCCGGTTTTGCGCACCTTTTTGATCTGTTCCATCAACGCGGGCGTCAGTGTTCCGGCGCGGATAGAGGGCAGCGATACGGCGACGCGATCGGAGCGGCAGCGCCGCATCAACGTTTCGATCAGCGGCAGCAGGCAGCTGTGGTCTCCGGTGCTTAAGGAGAGCAAAGACAAATCTTCATACCCGGTGGCCGCCAGGGATCTTTCGGCCAGATCGAGCAGTGTGCGCATAGAACGCTCTCGCACAGGGCGATAAATCATCCCGGCCTGGCAAAACCGGCAGCCTCGGCCGCACCCGCGCGAGATCTCCAAGCGCAGCCGGTCATGGACCGGTTTGCCGAAGGGAAGGATGGGTTTGTCGGGAAAAAAAGCGCCATCCAGGTCGTGCACAACCGTACGTTTGACCTTCGAATATCCGGCATCTATCGGAATGAGGCGCTGGAATCCATCCTCATCGGCGGCCTTGAAAAAAGCAGGTATGTAGACGCCTTCCAGGCGCGCCCACAGTGACAGCAGAGCCGTGCGATCGCAGCCATCCTCTTTTTTCCAGGACATCCAAAGGTCGGCCATTGCGGGCAGGACGGTTTCACCGTCGCCGAAAACCATGGCATCGAAAAAGGGCGCCATGGGTTCCGGATTGCTGACACAGGGACCGCCGGCTATAACGATGGGATCCTCGCCGCTGCGCTGCTCGGCATACAGAGGAATACCGGCCAGATCCAGCATATTCAGTACATTGGTGAAGTTCAGTTCGTATAGCAGGCTGAAACCGAGGATATGAAACCGACGTAAGGGGGTCTGGCTTTCCAGGCTGCACAGCGGTATATGAGCATTTCGCAGCGCCTTTTCCATGTCCTTGGCAGGCGCAAAAACCCGCTCCACCGCAATTTCCGTGTGCCGATTGAGCAGATGATACAGAATCTGAATGCCGAAATGGGAGGTGCCGATTTCATAAAGATCGGGAAAAGCCAAAACCAACCGCAGGGTTACATCGGCAGGATTTTTGATCACGCGATTGACCTCGGTGCCAAGATAGCGACTGGGCTTTTCCACCTCGCCCAAGATGGCTTGAAGCTCACCCTTCGGCATGTTACACATATGGGGCATGACAAGTTCCAATTATTGGATAAAATTAGAAAAAGGTATTACATGGCAGACTTTACCATTCAAATCAAGATCCAAAATGCGGTTTTAATGATCTGTTTTCTCCTTTTTGCCGGACCTGCGTCCGCTTTCGATCGTCAAACTCCGGTCGTCCAAGCAGTCCGCAAGGTCGGACCGGCGGTCGTCAACATAAGTTCGGAATATCTGGTCCACAACAGGATCAACCCTTTTGGGGCCAACCCTTTTTTCGACAACTTTTTCCAGGATTTTTTTGAACGCCGCACCGAGAAGCGCACCAGCCTGGGTTCCGGGGTGATCATCGATGGCAGCCGCGGTTTCATTCTCACCAATGCCCACGTCATCGAAAGAGCGGCCGCAATCAAAGTCATTCTACAGGATGAACGTCAGTTTGATGTTCGCATAAGGGGGACCGACCCCGATTCCGATCTGGCCGTACTGCAGATCGATTCCGAGACCCCGTTGCCTTCGGCGGAAATGGGCAATTCGGATGATCTCATGATCGGAGAAACAATTATAGCTATCGGCAATCCTTTCGGTTTTTCCCACACGGTCACCACCGGCGTCATCAGTGCGGTAGGACGCAGCATAAAATCGGATGATCGGGTATTTCATGAATTTATTCAAACCGACGCTTCCATCAATCCGGGCAACAGCGGCGGCCCCTTGCTCAATATCAATGGTGAATTGATCGGCATCAATACGGCGATTTATGCCAAAGCCCAGGGAATCGGATTCGCCATTCCGATCAATAGGGCCAAACGGATCATTTCCGATCTTATCCGGTATGGGCACGTCATCCAGGCCTGGATCGGGATTTTGGTACAAGATCTGGATCCACGCATGGCCGCCTATCTCGGTCTTAAGGAATCCCAAGGCGTGATTGTAGCCCAAATCGAAGAAGAGAGCCCGGCGCAGAAAGCCGGGTTGGTACAGGGCGATCTGCTCCTGGCGCTGGATAACCGCAAGCTGCTTGACGTCGGCGAATATGCTTCGGCGGCCCGCGCAGTTTCGCCCGGAAATGCCATCCGCATCTCCGTATGGCGCGATGGTCAAGTCAAAGAGGTGACGGTCCGGACCAAAACCTATCCTGCGGAGCGCGTGCCGAAATTGGCCTGGCGCCGTTTGGGTGTCGAGGTGAAGGGCCTCAGCCCCGCCCTGCGGCAGCACTACCGAATTTCGACCGAGCAAGGGGTTGTGATTACTTCTGTGCGGACAGGATCATACCTTGCCAATATAGGAGCTCAGCCCGGAGACATTCTGTTGCAGATTGATGACAAAACGATTGTCAATGAAAATGATTTTACCACGGCCATGATCAATTCCCGTCTTAAATCCGCTATCCTGCTCCTGCTTCAACGCAATGGGCAGGTTTACCACCTGACGGTTCGCATGGCGCCTTAATCAATTTGGAGGGTTTCTTCACAATCCCCGAAAACCGGAAGGGTACGTAAGGTGAACCGAACGAAAATAGCCCGACTGCTAAAATCGCATGCACCCGCCAATGATGTTCTGGTCAAAGGGTGGGTGCGCACCAAACGGGATGCCAAAAATTTTTCCTTCCTGGAACTGAACGACGGCTCCTGCATGTCCAACCTTCAGATCGTTGCGGACGAAAGGCTGCCCAACTATGACGAGGTCCGCAAACTGCTGACCGGATCCTCAATTGCCGTAACAGGCCGGCTGGTGCCGTCGAAGGGCGGCGGACAGCAGTGGGAGGTTCAGGCATCCTCGGTCGTTCTCATCGGAACGGCCCCCGACTCTTTTCCGCTTCAGAAAAAGCGTCACAGTGATGAATTCTTGCGTACCATCGCGCATCTGCGGCCGCGTACCAACAAATATGGTGCGGCCTTCCGCATCCGATCTGAATTGGCCTATGCCGTTCATCAGTTTTTCCACGAGCGCGATTTCCGCTATATCCATACACCCATTTTGACCGCGTTGGATTGCGAAGGTGCCGGCGAGCTGTTTCACGTCACGACCTTACCGCCGCAGGAGCGCCGTCCGGAAGCGGATTTCTTCGGGGTTGAGGCCAACTTGACCGTTTCCGGGCAATTGGAAGCGGAAATGCTGGCCCTGGCCCTGGGTGATGTATATACCTTCGGTCCCACATTCCGGGCGGAAAATTCCAATACCCGCCGTCATGCAGCCGAATTCTGGATGATCGAGCCGGAGATGTCTTTTTGCGACCTGCATGAGGATATGGATCTGGCCGAGGAAATGATCAAATATTTGACCTCCCACGTGATGACCCATTGTGCGGACGATCTGAACCTCTTTGCCCGTTTTGTGGATAAAAATCTTCCCGGGCGATTGGATGTATTGACCCGATCCGCCTTTGAGCGGATAACTTACGCCGAAGCGATCGCAATTCTCGAAAAAAGCGGCGAGGTTTTTGAGTACCCGGTCGCCCAAGGCATGGACCTGCAGTCCGAGCATGAGCGCTTCTTAACCGAACAATACTTCAAAAGACCTGTCATTGTTCATGATTTTCCCAAAACGATCAAGTCGTTTTACATGCGCCTGAACGATGACCAGCAAACGGTTGCCTCTATGGATGTACTTGTTGCCGGCATCGGCGAAATCATCGGCGGCAGCCAGCGTGAAGAGCGCTATGATATACTGTCCGCACGCATGGATCAGATGGGGCTGGCCAGGGAAAAGTACTGGTGGTATTTAGAATCGCGTCAGTACGGCAGTGTGCCCCACAGCGGTTTTGGATTGGGGTTCGAGCGCATGGTCATGCTGGTGACCGGGATCAGCAATATCCGCGATGTGATCCCTTTTCCTCGCACACCCAAGAACATCGATTTTTAAATGATTGTTGTAAGCAGTCGTTTAAGATCGCAGACACCTCAGCCTGGCCAGATCCTCGGCATATCCGTATAAGTGCAGGCCCTTGCTTTCAACGATCATTTCACCATCTTTGACACCGATTTCCCCGGCCATATACTCCTTCAGGTTCTGAATGCCGGCCAGATTGGCCGGCACCCCCCCCCATAAATCCCACGACCGGAAATAAACGAAAAAATGCAGGGTATCGCCTTGTATACGGGTGTCGATAGATCTCAGGCAGGGCGGATCGACCAAGGTTAAATCGGAAGGATGGGCAATTTGGAGCACCATTTGATTGTTGCGGGGACCGAATTTTTTATAGGTATCGATGATCCACTCGATCTGGTTCAGGTACAGCTCGCCATTTTCTTCGAATAGAACTTTTCCGTCCACAACGCGCTGATCGATAATCTCTCGCTGACCGTTTCGCCACCAGCGCAATTTCTCGCCGGACAACGGCACACGCGTCATCCGTTCGCCATACGTATAGGATTCTCCCGGTTCTTTATGCCCGGTCATGAGATATTCGATATAGGATCGGTTGTACCCTTGTCCGCCGTATATGTAGGCTTCCTCGACAGGGTTGGGTATACCGCAACTGGCGGGAATATCGGGCAATAAGGGTTGTGTTCCGGGATATTTGACATGACCGGTGAAATAATCGTACTCCAATCGCGTTTGTCCGGCATAGGAGCCCCGATCGATCGTGAATTTGCGTCCACAATCTAAAATGTCGTGAACCGCCTGGAACCACAAATCAGGTAAGTCGCGTGCTTCGATGCGATGTGTTTTCATCATCATACTTTCTTATTGACACGGTGCTCGATTTGTGCGAATTGGGCAGTGCGCTTGTTTCCCCACTCTTCTCCCCCTGTAATTGCATTGCGTAGCGAAGTTGAACTGACCTCCTGTTGATGCCGTTTTTTGCCGATCAGCCGTAAAGCGCACCCAAAACAGAACCCCCAGGGCCCGGCCGCAGGTCTTGGGGGTTCGCTTTTATATATCAAGGATGCTTACTTCCAAGGCGTTGTTTTGAATGAATTCCCGGCGCGGTTCAACCTCATCGCCCATTAAAACCGTAAAAATTTCATCCGCTTCCACGGCGTCCTCTATTTGGACTTGAAGCAGCATCCGTTTTCCAGGGTTCATGGTCGTTTCCCACAGCTGCTCGGGATTCATTTCGCCCAAACCCTTGTAGCGCTGAACCGAAATGCCCTTTTTTCCTTCCTCAATGAGGTATTTGAGCAAACTGCGTTGATCCTCGAATACACCGGTACTTTTCCCGCTTTCACCGTCTAACACCGTAAAAGGCGGTAAATTGTACTGCATTATATATTTGCCGGCATTCACACACTTTTGATATTCGGAAGAGTAGATCAATCCACGCCCCACTTTTATCGGCTGAACGACTCTATCTCCTATTTTTTGTGGGATTACTATTTCAAAAACTTCTTTTTCACTACTCCATTCCGTTATTTCGGCAGAATATCCTTTTTGCTGTAAAAAGCTGCACAGTTGCTCCATTTTCTGCCGATCCTGCAGAAACTGTTTATCTTCCAGTCCTTTTTGGATAAGGATTTCGATCAGCGCTGCCGGGATACCTTGATTTTCCAATTTTACCGCCGCTTCAAAATATTCCGTCAGATTACCTGCGAAAAGATACAAGATGTGGTTATCGAGTATTTGTTCGGTTTGCAGTTTTACTTTGGCCTTCTCACAAATTTTCTTGAGAATGAAATCATTGAATTCGCTCTCATTTTTAAGATATTGTTCGTTTTTGCCTTTACCAATTTTGAAAAGCGGTGGCTGAGCGATATATAGGAATCCGTTTTCTATTATTTCGGGCATTTGTCTGTAAAAAAACGTGAGCAGCAATGTGCGAATATGCGAACCATCCACATCCGCATCGGTCATGATAATAACTTTTTTGTAACGGATTTTTTCTATTTCGTATTCTTCTCTTCCAACCCCGGTTCCCAGGGCCGTTATGATATTTTTAATCTCTTCGCTGCGTAAAATTTTGTCGAAACGCGCTTTTTCGACATTCAGAATTTTTCCTTTCAGCGGCAGTATGGCTTGAAATTTTCGATCCCGCCCCTGTTTGGCCGACCCGCCGGCCGAATCACCCTCGACGATAAACAACTCGCGCAGATTGGGATCCGACACCTGGCATTCCGCCAATTTACCCGGCAGCGTTGCATCGATCAGTGAACCTTTGTTGCGGGCCAGATCGCGTGCTCTCTTGGCTGCATCCCTGGCCCTGGCTGCATCGACTGCCTTGGAGATGATCTTTTTGGCGGTCGCTGGGTTTTCTTCCAGAAAAGCGCTCAGCTTTTCATTGACCAATGACTCGACCAATCCTTTGACATCGCTGTTTCCCAACTTCGTTTTGGTCTGCCCCTCGAATTGGGGAGATTTTATACGCACGCTGACGATTGCGGTCAATCCTTCGCGCACGTCGTCTCCGCTGATTTTAGAAACCAAATTTTTGGGGATGTTTCCATTTGTGCAGTATTGATTCAGTGCCCTGGTCAAGGCTGTTTTGAATCCGATAAGGTGAAACCCGCCTTCAACGGTGTTGATGTTGTTGGCAAAAGAAAAAAGGTTTTCCTTGTAGGTATCATTGTACTGAATGGCCACTTCAATTTGGGTATCGTTCTTATCGCCTTCAATGAATATGGGTTTGTGCAGCACCGTATGGCGCCTGTTTAAATACTCCACAAAAGAGACGATACCTCCTTTGTAGTGGAAATCCTCTTTCTTATCGGATCTTTCATCCTCGAAGAATATTTTTACGCCCTTGTTTAAAAAGGCAAGTTCGCGAAGGCGACGGGCAAGAATTTCAAAACTGAAATCGATGTTGTTGAAGATGGTTTCATCCGGTAAAAAATGAATTTTTGTGCCGCGTTTGGTTGTGACGCCGACTACGGTCAGCTCGGTCATTTTTTGTCCGCGTTCGAAAATCTGATGGTAGATTTGCCCGTTCTGATAGATTTCTACCTCCAGCCGTGCAGATAACGCATTTACGACCGATACCCCCACACCGTGCAAGCCTCCGGAAACCTTGTAAGAGTCATTATTGAATTTTCCACCGGCATGCAGTTTGGTCAAGACTACTTCAACGGCCGGTACTTTTTCTGTTTTGTGAATACCTACCGGGATACCGCGCCCGTTATCCAAAACGCTGACGCTGTTATCTCCATGTACCGTCACGACAATATGATCGCAATATCCCGCCATAGCTTCATCAATACTGTTGTCCACCACTTCGTAGACAAGATGATGAAGACCGGCGACATCCACATTTCCGATATACATGGAGGGTCTCAGGCGTACGGGTGCAAGACCCTCTAAAACATCAATACTGCTGGCATCGTAAATTTTTTCCATTTTCAAATTCTCATCGGCATGATTGCGCTCAAATAGGATTTATCTTCATCTCCTTGAATCAAGCATGGTTTATGGTCACTAACAATATTAAGCAATACAAATGGGTCGTCCATACTGTTGATGGCTTCAATAAAAAACTTCGGATTAAAGGCCGCCTCTATTTTTTCTCCTTCGTAGGCGATGGCCATATCTTCTTTAGATTCTCCAATGTCCGGATTGGTGGCGTTTATTGTGAGTGTCCCGTCATTGAAGGTAAAAATGGCTGCCCGATAGTTGTCAGTGCATAAAATAGACATTCGCTTGAGCATGCTGTGAAAATGCTCTTTTTCAATGCGGATGGTATTGCCCTCAGTGCGAAAAACAATTTCAGCATATTGGGGATATTGCCCTTCCAGCATACGGATGGCAAGTGTTTCGGTGTCATTTTTGATAACGAAATAACTTTCCTGTATACCGATCCGAACCACACCGCTGCCCCCTAAAAACTTGCTTACTTCATGGAGGCCTTTCTTGGGAATCAGTACGTTCGGACCGCTCGGCACTTGCGCACCTTGCGCGCATGCCATCTCAAAGGTCGACAACCGGCTGCCATCGGTTGAAACCATACGAATACGGCAGGGGCTCTGATCGGTGAGCCTTTCAAACAGGACGCCGTTGATATGTGGCTTTTTATCTTCGCCAATACCGCCGATCATGATCGATTTATCGATCATCTTTTTAAAAACGGAAGTTTGCAGTTCAAAAAAATCGATCTCTTCAAAAAAAGGCGCTTCAGGAAAATCGTCTGCGTTCATTCCGATCAAATGATAATGTACTTTTTGATTGCTGATATTGATCCAGCGATTATCCGTTTCATCAATCAGAATGTCGCTGCTGGGAAATTCACGCGAGATTTCGTAGAGCTTGCGCGCGCTGATCGCAATGGTGCCCGGTGTTTCCACAAGAGCGGCCAATTTGCCTTCAAAGCAGGTTTCAAGATCCGTGGCGGTCAACTGGACAGATGTGTCCGAACCCTTCATCCGAATACATTCCGTGACAGCCAGACTGCTGCGTCTTCCAGTCAGACCTTGAACCTTTGCCAGGACATCGACGATATCGCTTTTTTTGATTGTAAACTTCATTTTCCTCTTCCCTATTAATTTATTTAAATAATTTATATTGATACAAATAGGGGCTGTTCAAAGTGTTAACAAGAAGACCAAATGGATGTTTTACTTCAGTAAAAGTTGTTTGTGGCCATGTTTATAAGCGCATCAATAAAAAGTTCATAACCAGGACGTTAGAAACAACGTTGCGAAATGTGTTTATAACTATAAACCTATGAACAGACTATCAACACTCCTTTGCATATCTTTCAGGCTGCCGACGGGCGCTCGTCATGCTCACCTCCGCGCTGCAACCATTTTTTTAATGCGGGAAGAATTCGGTGGTTCCAGGCATCGGAGAGTCTTATCTTTATGAACACTTGATACAGTTTATCTACAAATTCAAAAGGCTTTTCATACAGAAAGATTTTTTCCAGGATGATACCTTCCATATCCTCGCGGGTTTCTATGGGGCCGGTTTCGGGAAGTTTTAACCCGGAAAAACTCAAACCCTCCCCTTTTATTGCAAATCGCCATTGCACCGTGCCGCTCTTGTAAACAAGATGCAAATCGGTGATCAGGGCGCCCTTGCGCAAGGCCAGCATAGCTTCCTCCAGGCCGGCGGCATCACCCTTGATGGTGATGTTCTCCTTTCCATTGGCAAGTCTGTTTTCAAGGACCATCCGGTTGCCTACAAACAAATCGACCATTTCAGCGTCACACTGACGGATGCTGTCCATATCATTTTCGAGGGCAAACCAAAGCCAGGTCAAAAATTCATTACCCAAGAAACGATAGCGATTATATGCGACGGAAATATCCAACATAGGTGCTATCCATCACCGTTTTCGGCAAAGGCAAGTTTTTCAAGGGCATCGCGTTGCGCACCGGTTATCTCCGGGTTGAATAAGGCCATGGTGTAGGGGATCATTCGAATCAAATGAAGCCCGAAGCTCTTGAAAAAAAGCGTTTCCAACAGTTCGTTGGCACTCTTCAAGGTTGAAAAAAACCACAGAAGCCCTTTTTCATACTGCCAAACCACGTCATAAATATTTGGGGTAGCCGGCATTTTTTGATTCAACCGGAGAATGATTTGATCTTTGAGGCCTTTTTTTTCTTCATTGGACAGAAATTCGCGATCGAGAGCTTTTAATCGCTGTGCAGACTCGGCGGAAAAATGTTTCTGCAGCAGTTTTGGAGGTATCGTTTTCTTATCGATGCGCAATGAAAAAAGGATGTAGGTACCCACCAAGAAACTGGAACCTTCAAAATCGGGTTCAAAAGGATTTCGAAAACTGGTCCATCCGGCAGTTTGTTCGGACGGCTGATTATCGATGTCCGTGATGACACCTTTCTTCAGACCTTGGGCGATCGTTTCGAGGACCGGATGTTCCACCTGCCCATCTACCCTGTAGCGCACCGCAGACGTCGTGGCTGATAACAGACCCATTTTCCCCCAAAAAGTACAATATACTGCGTTTGACAGCTTGAAAAACGCCTAAATATAGCGAAAAAACGGTTATAAAACAAGGCTGTTTTTGAAAAGGGCGAACTGGCCTGAAAGGAAGGCAGGGATCGATCGTTGCACCCATTTAACCGTGCGGACAGCGCCGGAGCCGGCGCTGTCCGCACGAGTGTTCAATTGGGCGGTTTTTACGGGCTGCATAGGCTTTCACAGGGCCCTCATCAGGCTTTTCGCGGCCCCCGGCGCCAACGGGCATTGACACGGGCGGATTATTTCTTTAGCCTGGAAATCATAATACCAACCTTCCAGACAAACACAAAGGTTCATAATGACGCGGCAGCACGCTCAAGACAAGATATTGCAAATTCTCGCCATGGCGCCGGAACTTAAAGCGATACTGCTATCCGAGGCTGGATTGGAAGAAAAAAGGGCTCTCGTAAGACAGTGGCTGTTGCAATTACTGGCTAACACCTATGAGGTGAACCCTGCTATCCCGCCGCTGGAGTATATATTGCAGAGAGACGCCATTTTCGTGTGCCTCAAGATATTATCGCGGCGCAACGAGGATTTGGCGGGCTTCAGCCTGCTGACCTATCTGAACAATTGGCTGACCCATTCGTGCGATCACCCAAGCGCAACGCCCACGTCCGCCTTTTTGGCCGAAATGGACCACCTGGTAAGGGGAATAATCGGCAAAACAGGCATTTATGTGGAAAAAGCGCCAGTATTCGTCAAATACAAGGGCATTAAGGCGGCCAAAAAACGCTCTGCCGAGCTGTCCCGCATGGCCCAAGGCGCCGAGCAACATACCAATAAATATCCTTGCGGTCTGGACAATGAGACGATCCGGCGCCGCAGTCGTAATAAAAACCGCATACTGGAGTATTTTAAAGCCACCGATCTGGAATGGGATCAATGGCAATGGCATTTGCGCCATATTATTCAGGATGCCGATACCCTCAGTGTCTTGGTCAAATTGACCGACCAGGAGTATGAAGCGGTTCTTCAGGCGTGCGCACTGAAAATCCCCTTCGGCATCACGCCATATTATTTGTCGCTCTTGGACAACGAAGCGGGTGGGCGACGCGATCGGGCCGTGCGCGCCCAAGTTATTCCCTCGCTTCATTATGTGCGCAGCCTGGCGGCCGCAAAACAATGCAATGATCAATCCATGGACTTCATGCTGGAGCGGGACACCTCTCCGATTGAGGGCATTACGCGGCGATATCCAAATGTAGTGATTCTCAAACCGGTGCTGACTTGCCCGCAGATTTGCGTATATTGCCAGCGCAACTGGGAAATAGAAAATGTGTATTCACCCCAGGCCGTGCTGGCTAAAACAAAACTGGAAAAGGCTTTGGACTGGATCGCCGAAACCCCGGAAGTTAATGAAGTTTTGATTACCGGAGGCGACCCGCTGGTCCTGTCCAACAAAAGAATCGAATCGATTCTCTCACGACTTGCGGACATTGCGCACATCATCCGTATCCGAATCGGCACCCGAACCCCTGTGACCCTGCCTCAGCGTATCACCGAGAGCATGGTGCGCGGCCTCAACCGTTTTCACCTGCCGGGAAAACGCGAAATCATCATCATCACCCATTATGAGCATCCGTATGAAATCACCCCTCAATCCATGGAGGCGGTGCAACGCTTCAAACGATGCGGCATGGAAGTGTATAACCAGATGGTTTTCACCTATTATAATTCGCGCAAGTTCGAAGCGGCCGCGTTGCGCCAGAAACTTCGTCTGATCGGGGTAACCCCCTACTATACCTTTAACACCAAGGGCAAAGAAGAGACCAACGATTACCGGGTCCCGGTTGCCCGGCTGATGCAAGAGCAAAAAGAGGAGGCCCGTCTGATGCCGGGAACGGTGCGCACCGATGAAATCGTTTTCAACGTGCCCGGATTGGGGAAAAATTACTTGAAGGCCAACCAACACCATGACCTGATTTCAATTCTGCCCGACGGCAAAAGAATCTATGAATTCCATCCTTGGGAGAAGAAGCTTTCCCTGGTAAGCACCTATGTTTATAAGGATGTGCCGATTGAGGACTATATCCGGCGCTTGAAGGAGGATGGCGAGAATCCGGCCGATTATCGCACGATTTGGTATTATTACTAGCGCCGTGTGTTGTGCTCGTACCGGCGTGTTTGAATCCGGGCCGATGCTTGCAGGTGCAGCTAAGTTGCGGATTTACATTTACCAAACCCCTTTTAAAAGTGTTGTAATAGCCTGCCTGCATGAAATTCATCGCCGATTTTCACATCCACTCCAAGTACTCCCGGGCTACGGCCAAAAACCTCGACCTGGAAAATATTCACAAGGCAGCCCAGATCAAAGGCGTCTCGGTCATTGCCACGGGTGATTTTACCCATCCCGCCTGGTGGCAGGAAATAAAGGCCAAACTGGAACCGGCCGAAGATGGATTGTTTGCGCTTAAACCCGATGTCGCCCGAATCTGCGATACACAGGTACCGGCCGCCTGCCGGCGGTTGATTCGGTACCTCCTGGTCACCGAAATCAGCAATATTTATAAAAAAAACGGCCGCACACGCAAAAACCATAACCTGGTCTTCATGCCCAGCCTGGACGCCGCCGAACGCTTCAACCGCAGGTTGGATGATATGGGCAACATCCGCTCGGACGGCCGTCCCATCTTGGGTCTGGATGCACGCAATCTGCTCGAAGTCGTTCTGGAAACCTCTTCCGCAGCCTATCTTGTGCCGGCGCATATTTGGACCCCCTGGTTTTCACTGCTGGGTTCCAAATCGGGCTTCGATTCCATCGCTGAGTGCTTCGAGGATCTTAGTCCCTACATTTTCGCTTTGGAAACGGGCCTGTCTTCCGATCCTCCCATGAACTGGCGTGTCTCCGCACTGGATCGCTTTACCCTGATTTCCAATTCCGATGCCCACTCACCAGCCAAAATAGGGCGTGAAGCCAATTTTTTTAATGCTGAAATAAGCTATATGGGCATTCGCAACGCACTTGCCGGGGCGGATGCGGGGGGGTTCCAGGGGACCATTGAATTTTTTCCGGAGGAAGGCAAATATCATATCGACGGCCACAGCGCTTGCCATTTCCGCTGTATGCCGCGGCAGACCCGCGGTTTGGGTCAGCGCTGTCCTGTCTGTAATAAGCCACTGGTCCTGGGGGTGCTGTACCGGGTGGACGAGCTGGCCGACCGCTCGGAAGGTGAACGGCCTCCGGGGGCCAAGCCGTATACCTCAATGATTCCACTGGAAGAGATCCTGGCCGAAGTTTTTCAGACCGGTGCCGCAAGCAAACGGGTCAGGAATACCTATGTGCAACTCCTTCAGCGCTACGGCGCCGAGCTCGATATATTGCGCACCATTCCGCGAGACGATCTGGACCGAAGCGGTGTTGCCCTGCTGGGCGAAGCCGTAGAGCGCATGCGCAACGGGGCCGTCCATTTTGAACCCGGTTACGATGGCGAGTACGGGCAGGTCCGCATTTTCGATGACAATGAACGCGACGAGCTGAAAGGCCAAGCCGCTTTGTTCTGCATGCCCGCTGCCGAGAAGCAGGATGACCCTTTGGTTGCCGGCGCGGATGTCAATGCTGACCCGACTGCAACGGTGTTCTGCGGGCAACCTCCCCACGTCTGGGCCCAGCGGTGGGATCAAGTGTATGCCCTCAATGACCAGCAGCAACGTGTGGTGGATCATTTTCAGGGAGCGCTTCTGATTGTGGCCGGACCGGGAACCGGCAAAACTCGAACCATCACCTGCCGCATGGCCGCATTGATGACGAATCGGCAAGTGCCGGCCGCCAGTATCCTGGCCGTGACCTTTACAAAAAAAGCCGCCCGCGAGATGCACGCCCGACTGGCCGCCGATCTGCCTCCAGGCGCGGACCTGCCGACCATCAACACATTTCACGGCTTGTGCCGCAGCCTGCTGCTCGAAGGCCGGGAAGATTTCCCGGCCACGATCGTTGACGACGAAGGACGGGCGGCGGTCATGGCCGATGCGCTGAAGCAGGTCGGCGCATCGGGATGCGCCGTGAAGATGACGGTTGCGGCGGCCGTCGATGGGGTCGTGCGAGCCAAGCAGCAGCTGCTTGCGCCCCTGGATGATTTAAGTGGCCTGCCCCTGGCCGGACAAGATCACCAGTTACTGGCTCAGATTTATGCAACCTACCAGGAACTTCTGCAACTGCAGAATTTACTGGATTTCGAAGACTTGATCGTTAAGACCGTGCGCCGGCTTGAAACCGATGCAGCGTGGCGGCATCGGTTGCAGCAGCGCTTTGCCCATATATTCGTAGACGAATTTCAGGATATCAATTTCGGCCAGTATCGGCTCATCCGCCTTTTAGCGCCCGGTTCCGCCAACGTGTGTGTGATCGGCGATCCGGATCAGTCCATTTACGGCTTCCGCGGCTCGGATGTACGGTTTTTTAAACAATTCAGCGATGATTATCCCGGGGCACACAGCATTCGCTTGACCCGCAATTACCGCTCCACAGACACCATACTACAGGCCGCCTACCAGGTCGCATATGCCCGGACTCTAACGGTGACCGGCCGGGTGACGACTTTTTCCGGGATTCAGGGCCAACCCTTCGTATCGATCCTGGAGGCCCCATCGGCGCAAGCCGAAGCCGTGCTTATCGGTAGAACTATCGAGCAAATGGTGGGCGGCACCGGTTTTCATGCCATCGATTTCGGCAAGGTGTCTACAGGCAAAGAGGAAAGCAGTTTTGCCGATTTTGCCGTCCTGTATCGAACCGGTGAACAAGGCCGGTTGCTAGCGGAAGTATTGCGGCAGGCCGGCATACCTTGTCAGCAGGTCAGCCGGCAGGTGTACAGCCAAAATCCAGGCATCGCGAAGCTTATGGCCCTTCTGCGCATATTGTCCGACCAAGCCAGCTACATGGACATGAACCAACTGGTCGACCTGACTGTTCCCGGAATCAGCCGTGAGACGCTGGACGGATTCAAGGCCTGGGGTTTTGCCACCCGGCAGAACTTGACGCAAGCCTTGCGTGCAGCCATACGTTTGCCCATTTTGGGAATGTCCCTTTCCCGCCAGCAGCGCCTGACGGTATTGATCAGGATGCTTCATTGTCTGAAATCCGATTGCGCCGGTCGGACGGTGGCGGAGATCATCAAGCGCTGTTTGGCGCAGACCACCTTGGGTGGTCAAATCAAAAGCGAAGACCTGCAACCCCTGCTTGCGTCGGCCGCCGCATCTCAAGAGAATTTGGCCTCGTTTTTAGCCGAGCAGGCTTTGCAGTGCGACACCGATCTGTACCGTCCCGATGTGGAAAAAGTGGCTTTGATGACCCTGCATGCCTCCAAAGGGTTGGAATTCAACTTCGTTTTTATTGCCGGCTGCGAAGAGGACCTGATCCCATTCCGTCGATGCGAGGGATTCGCCGGTGATCACGAAGAAGAGCGCCGGCTCTTCTTTGTGGCAATGACAAGGGCCAAAAGAGAGCTTTTTCTTTCCTGGGCCGGCAAGCGCACCCTTTTCGGCACCACAACCCTTCAGCAATACTCTTCTTTTATTGATGATATTGGACGGCAACTCAAGAGTTTCACTGCATCCCCGATCCGAAAAAAAGTTCAGCAACAGCTCACGTTGTTCTGAACGTACAATTCCTTCTGGACACGGCAGGGGAGAACGTGGCACTATGCGGCTTTCAACCTAACCGATAGAAGACTTCGACGAGAGATATGACCGATACCGTCATTCCATTCAATCCCCATGGGCGCCTGGTGGCCAAAGCGCGCAACTACCTGAGCGCGCTGGATCAATTGATCCTGGATGGGGATCTGGCGATCAGTCTGTTGATTAAAGCCGTTGATGTGTCCGATCCGGATCTGAAACTCAAAATCGTGTTGATGCTCGGCACTGTAGCCGATTCCAAGGTGATCTGGCCCCTTTACAGGGTCATGACCGACACCGCCCAAAGTGAAGCACTTCGCCATGCGGCAGCCGTGCAACTGAGTATGGTGGCTGGTTCAGTACAGGCGGATCAGACGGACGCTCTGGCGGACAGCCTGATGGCCGACCTGGGACACGCGGATCCGGTGGTGCGCGCCAATGCCGCCCTGGCCTTGGGCTGGGAGTGCAACCAGCGGGCGGTTCCGGCGCTGATCGACCTCATGTGTGATCAGGATGTGGAGGTTCAGCAGGCAGCGGTCAGCGCACTTTCCAACATTCGGGACGAGCGCCTCTTTGCCAGTCTGGCCGACCGTTTAATGCGCGGCTCCAAAGAGCAGCAGAGATGTATCTTGTATCATCTGTGCTGCTTTTCATCCAAACAGCAGGAAGTCGTTCGGATCTGCACCAGCTACTTGTCTCACAAAGATGCCGATTTGCGCTATGATGCGCTGATCGTTCTGGATGCGGTCAGCGGAGCAGAAAAGCCGCTTACCCTATATCTGCAGTGCCTCAAGGACAGTGATACCCGCATTCGCGAACAGGCTCTGGTTTTTCTGGCGGTTGCCGACGAGAGCTGTCTGCGCAGTTTAACACCGCGTATCCGACCGATGCTGCAGGACCCTTCGCCCAATATCCGCCAGGCGGCCATCCGTCTGCTGCACCATATTTGCGACGGGCTGGCCGCCGTGTAGCGGCATTGGTCCGTTTTTCTCGTTTACTCTGAAAAATAAGTCTTGCACAGCAGCCGCGCGATCACATCGGCGCCGTTTTCTTCCGCCGGCGCGCTTCGCTGCAGTTGCATGAGATCGGGCAGCATTTTCAGCCATCGGCCGGTATGATAATCCTTTTCACTTATTCGCTGCGCCGACAAATGGGTTTCTATGAAATGCACCAAGGCCGGTGATTCAGGCGATTCAGCACGCGCGACGTAGCCGAAAGGAATACCCGTATGATAGGCCTCGGCAATCGTGCTGTAACCGGCCTTGCCGATCAGAAGGTCCGCGGCCTGAAGCAGATCGGGATGATAAAAGGAACAATGGGGCGGCAGCGCGATGATCTTGGGATGAGATACGGACATTTCGGTTGCACCCGGGATCACGATGTACGGATCGATCCGGGTTGGCAGCTGCCTGAGAAATTGGAAGCGATCCGGCACACCCCCCATGGAGACCAGAACCATTTTGGCGTCCGCCGGAATGTTGAGCCGGGCCTTGATCTGTGTGCGTTCCAAGCGGGGCTGCCTGCCGACAGGCGGCACGACAACCGCTCTATCGATCCGTCCGCAGAGGGGTTCGGCCTGTACATGCAGGTCCGCCTCTTGATAGATGCGGCCGAAATATGGGATGTACTTCTCAAGAGCGGGTGCCTGGCCAAGACAGGCCGTATAGATCCAATCCCAGGTGAAGTTTTCAATAAGAACGCCGGGCTTCCCGGAACGCTTGGCCACAGCGAGACCTAATGGCGAGATATCGCAAAGGACCAGGCGGCAGTCCAATTTGTCAAGTTGCCCGACCAGATGCTCCACCCGTGACGTTTCAAAGGGTATCCAGGCCTCCAATGCCCGGCAGGTAGCTTGCAGATCCGTTTCAAACGGCGAAAGCTGTACCATGCCCACGTCCACCCGAACTTCATGGTAGCCGAAATCACTGCGCAGAGTGTCTTTGAAGATCCAGGGCGGACATTCGGTAAACAGCTCGAAACGGACATGCGGTAGGATGCGTTCCAGGGCGGCCATGACCGCCGCCGACCGGGCGGCATGGCCGAAACCATGATAGGTGATGAAGCAGGCAATCGATAATGAGGTCTTCATAGCGTACTTGTTGCACATTAGGCACTGCAGTAAGGGGAAAGTCAAACAAAAGCGTATCTGGGCCGGTTCGCTGCCCCAATTGACACCTCCCTGGCTTGCTTCTATACTGAAATCGCTTTTCACCCCATTACCGCTTTGACGGCTCTGATTGAAACGCCTCGACGAAAGTATCACCGCAATGCTGCGATTGTTTTTTTCCGGATGGTTCCTGGTTGTTTTCCTTGCCGCCGCCATACAGACTGCCGCCGGCGCCATTTCGCTGGATAAGGTCCCGCCTGAACTGATTCCCTGGCAAAGTTGGGTGCTGCACGGCCGGGAAGAGGCCATGTGTCCCAGCCACTACAATGATGGAGCCGTTGTACGGTGCCAGTGGCCTTCGCGTATTAAACTCGAGGTTAACGATAGTGGCGGCGAGTTCGATCAGCGCTGGTTGTCATTCGCCGATGGCTGGGCGGCACTGCCCGGCAGCCAGTCGCAATGGCCTGAAAGCGTTGTTGTGGACGGACAGTCGGCAGCCGTGGTTCTCCGCGGCAATGCACCCGCCGTGCGATTGAGCGCTGGGGAGCACCGCATCCAAGGCCGGTTCTCCTGGGGTCGCAAACCCGAATTGATCCATGTGCCGCCGGCCCTGGGACTTGTCGCGCTGGTCATCGAGGGGCGACCTATCGGTTTCCCGCTGATAGATGATCAGGGGCGCCTGTGGTTGCAGGAAGGTCAATCATTGGAAGGCGGTACGGAAGCGGTCAAGGGCCGGATTTTCCGGCTGCTGGACGATGGGGTCCCCATGCAGGTGCATACCCTCTTACGGCTCGACGTGTCCGGCAGGGGGCGCGAAATCCATCTGGATGGCGTTTTGATTCCCAACAGCACCCCCACGGCCATAGAGAGCCTTCTGCCCGCCCGTATCCAGTCGGACGGCCGTCTGATCGTTCAAGCACGCGCCGGACGATGGGAAATAGCGCTTGCGGCGCGCCTGTCCGGCCCCCAGCACAAAATCAGCGCCTCGGGCGCTCCGTTTGGCGAAGAGATCTGGTCTTTTCAATCCAGGCCCGCTTTGCGGATGGTGGATATCCTGGAAGTCCCGCCGGTGGACCCCGGGCAGACCGAGATGCCCACCGCCTGGCGCGGCTTTCCAGCTTTTCTGGTAAAGCGCGACGGCGCCATGATCCTTAAAGAGCTCCGGCGGGGCGACCCCGATCCGGCGCCGGATCAGCTTTCACTGCAGCGTACATGGTGGCTCGATTTCAATGGCGGCGGTTTCACCGTTCACGATCAGATCACCGGCACGATGAACAGGCAATGGCACTTGGCCATGAACCCGCCCATGCTGTTGGGAAGGGTGGTCGCAGACGGATACGAGCGCGTCCTTACCGAACAGGGCCCGCAGAAGAGAAGCGGGGTCGAGTTGCGCCGGGGCCAGCTGAATCTACAAGCCGATTCACGTCTGGCCGAGCGCGCCGGGGTCATTCCGGCGGTGGGCTGGGATCACGATTTTCAATTGGTGCGCGGCGTGCTCAACCTGCCGCCCGGCTGGCGTCTGCTGGCTGCGGCAGGTGTGGACCAGGCCTCGGATACATGGGTGCAGCGCTGGTCACTGCTCGATTTTTTCCTGGTGCTGATCATTGCCATGGCCGTATACAAGCTGCGCTCCTGGTTATGGGGAGTGCTGGCCCTAACGCTCATGATCCTCATTTTTCAGGAGCCGGGCGCACCGCGTCTGGTATGGCTGCATCTGTTGGCCGCCTTGGCTTTGCAGCCGCTTCTGCCGGCCGGTTGGATCAAACGCCTGGTCGGCCTGTGGGGCCTGGGGGCCATGCTGGTACTGCTGCTGGCGGCCGTTCCTTTTGCGGTGCAACAGATTCGCTGGGGCATCTACCCGCAACTGGCGCCATCCGAAGATTTTCCCCGTCCTTTGCGGGGGATGAAATTCTCATCGTCCGAACAAGCTGCCGTAGCGGTTGCTCCGGAAGGGGTGCCCGCGCGACGCCGGGCGGCCCCTTCAAAAGCTCAGCGCGATGCGGCTGCCGAAACGGTCAAGACGCCGCCCCTGGACGAACAAGATCCGGATGCGCTCATCCCCACCGGCCCGGGTCTTCCGGACTGGCGCTGGCAAACCATCGATCTGCATTGGAGCGGACCGGTGGCCAAAGAGCAGACGTTAACCTTTTATCTGTTATCGCCTGCGCTGAACCTGCTCTTGGCCTTGCTGCGCGTGGGGCTGCTGATGGGGTTGATCTGGTCCTTGATCGACTGGCGCCCATGGGTCGAGCGCCTGCGCAGAACGTACGGTTTCGGACCCGCCATCCTTCTGATCTGCCTGGGTTCGGCCATGATGATCGTTGCGAGCCCGGCAGCTGCCCAACCGAACGCCTTCCCTCCGCCTGCGCTGCTTGAGGAACTGCGCCAGAGACTGCTGGAAAAACCCGATTGCCTGCCCCATTGTGCTGATATCTCCCGCATGGAGGTGGCCGCCATCGATGATGCGGTTCAAGTGATGCTCAAGATCCATTGTGCCGAACGCACAGCTGTGCCCCTGCCGGTCAGTCGCAAATCGTGGACGCCGGGGCAGATTTTGATGGACAACGCGCCCATCGGAGGCTTGACACGGGATGACTCCGGTCAATTGTGGGCCTTGGTACCCTCCGGTTTACATACCCTGGTGCTGCTCGGCAACGCCGGCCCGGAGAGCGTAATCCAGATGCCTCTGCCCCTGCTGCCGCGTCTGGCCGCTTATTCGCTGAAGGGGTGGCGCATAGCCGGCATTCAGGCTGACGGGCAAGTCGGCTCAAGCATTCAGTTGACCCGCCTGCAGGACGATAAGGAACTGCCTGCGGATGCCCGCAACAACGAGCTGACGCCGTTTCTTCAGGTGGAACGGGTGATCTATCTTGGGTTGAGTTGGCAGACCACGACGACCATAAAACGGCTGTCCCCGGTCGGCGTACCGATCATGGCGGCTGTTCCGTTGTTGGCCGGCGAATCGATTACCACCCCCGGAATTGATGTGGAAGGAGGCCGGGCCCTGGTCAATATGGCGCCGGATCAGCGGGAGCTGACCTATGCGGCCGGCCTCAAGATCGCAGCGCAGATTTTACTGGAAGCGCCCCGGGCGGTGCCGTGGACCGAAACCTGGATCCTGGATGCCGGCGCCGTCTGGCATTGCGACCTTGCGGGCATTCCAATGGTTCATCATCAGGATGCCTCGGGGCAATGGCGACCGCAATGGCAACCTTGGCCGGGCGAACAGGTGACGATTCATGTGCACCGTCCGAAGGCCCTGGCGGGCCAGACCAAAACCATCGATCGGGCCGATCTCATACTGACTCCCGGCCGGCGCTTCGGCCAGGGGGAATTGGCGCTGACGATCCGCACCAGCCGGGGCGGTCAACATACGATCGGCCTGCCGGCCAACGCGAATCTGCAAGCTGTCCGGGTCAACCAGCAGAGCCTGCCTGTACGCCAGGATGGAAGCTTTGTCACCGTTCCCTTGCAGCCGGGCGTGCAGCAGATCGGTGTGCAGTGGCAGCAATCAGCTCCCTTCACAGCCTGGTTTAAGGCACCGCCCGTTCAGATCGGCCAACCCGCGGTCAGCGCCCGCGTGACCGTTCACATGCCGGCCCAACGCTGGATTTTGATGGTGGGCGGCCCCCGCTGGGGACCTGCGGTGTTGTTCTGGAGCTATCTGGTTGCCATCGTGCTGGCGGCTTTCGTATTGGGGCGCCCTGCGCTGACCCCGCTGAAAACCTGGCAATGGATCGTGTTGGGGCTTGGATTGACCCAGATTGCGGCGGGTATGGCCCTGCTGATCGTCGGCTGGCTGCTGGTGCTGGGAATTCGCGAACGACAGGTGATGCCGCGTCATTGGCTCACCTTCAATACCCTTCAGCTCGGACTGGTGCTGTGGACTGCACTGGCGCTGGTCGCGCTGTTTGCGGCTGTAAAAGCCGGTTTGTTAGGACAACCGGACATGCAGATCGCCGGAAACCAGTCCACCCACATGGTTTTACATTGGACACAGGATCACATCACTGAAAACATGCCGCAGGCATGGGTTTTCAGTTTGCCGGTATGGGTGTTCCGCGTCTTGATGCTGGCTTGGTCGCTTTGGCTGGCCTGGGCATTGCTGGGATGGCTCAAATGGGGCTGGCGCTGCATCAACAAAGAGGGCTTGTGGCGAAAAAGGGTGCGCGGCGGACCGGAAACAAATATCGGTTGATTCCGGTGTGGGGTTGCATATAAAAACTTTAATGTCGCATCGAAAGCACACAATGATGGTGCTATTTCCTGATGGGACAGTCAACGTCCAGATTGGCTGGCACTGCAAAACGCACCTCAAGGAATGACCAACTAGACTTTTCCTGCGGCGCAATTTTCAGAAAACACCTGCTTGGCCGGGCCCGTTATGCTTCAGGAACTCTCCATTCGCAATTTTGCCATCATAGAAGATCTGAGCATCCGCTTCGGCAAAGGCCTGACCATTCTGAGCGGCGAGACCGGCGCGGGGAAGTCCATCATTATCAATGCCGTTAACCTGCTGCTGGGCAGCCGGGTTTCGTCGGCCCTGATCCGCACCGGCGCGGAAAGCGCTGAATTGGAGGCTTTCTTTGACCTGCCGGCGGACAGCAGCGTCGCCACGCGGATGGCTGCTCAGGGCCATGATTCTTCAGAGGGTTTGCTGGTCCGGCGCATCATTTCCGCCAACGAGCGCCACCGCATCTACATCAATGGACGCATGGCCACCATGCAGGCGCTGTCCGAGTTGACCACCCATCTGGCCAGCATTTCCGGGCAGCACGCGCACCAAGGATTGCTCAAGGAAGAAGAGCATCTTTTCATCCTGGATCAGTTTGGCGATCTGCCCGGCTTGCGCAGTCAATACGCACAAGCCTACGCAAGGTTGCTGCCCCTGATCCGCAAGGAACGCGAGTTGCTGGAGCAACTGGCCCGCCGGGGTGAGCAGCTTGAGCTGTTGCGCTTTCAGCAAGGGGAGATCGAGGCCTGCGCGCCCTTGTCCGGAGAGGATGTTGATCTGGAAAAAGAGCGCCTGCGCTTGAAGAATGGGGAAAACCTCTTTCAAACGGTACAGCAGTGTATCGACGGGTTGTATGGGGCCGACGATGCCGTCTTTGAACGGCTCGGTTATCTTTCCAAAGAGTTGACCCGGGTTGGCCGTCTGGATGAGCGGCTGGCGGCCGGTGCCGCTGAGTTGGATGAAATCACTTACCGCACGGAAGATCTCGCCTCCCGTTTGAGGGACTACCTCAAGCAGATCGATCTGGACCCGCATCGTCTGGAAACCGTAGAGCAGCGGCTGGATGCATTGAATCGGCTCAAGCGCAAGTATGGCGCCGGTTCCCTGGAGGGCGTGCGGTCCTTTGCCGAAGATATCTCCCGCCGGTTGCAGGAGATCGAGGTCCTGGAAGAGGACATTGCCCGGGTACGTGTTGAATTGGAAAACGAGCATCTGAACGTGTGCCGCCTGGCCGACGAGCTGTCGGCAGGGCGCCGCGAGTCGGCACGGCGGCTGGCTTCGAAAGTGGAAAAAGAGCTGGCCCACCTGAAAATGGAGGGCACCCGCGTCATCGTGGAGATCCGCCCGGTATTGCCCGGCAAAGAGACCGATCCGCATCTGGTATGTCATGGACAGGCTTTGACAGATACCGGGGTGGATCGCGCCGTTTTTATGATCGCTCCCAACGTCGGCGAGGCGCTGAAACCGCTGGCGGCCATCGCTTCGGGAGGAGAACTCTCCCGCATCGTGCTTGCTTTAAAAGCCATTCTGGCGCATAACGATGCCCTTGAAACCGTAGTGTTCGACGAGGTCGATGCCGGCATCGGCGGGAGTGTAGCCGATGTGGTTGGTAAGAAACTTGCGGCGCTGGCGCGCCAGCGCCAAGTTTTGTGCATCACCCACTTGCCTCAGATCGCCAAGTACGGCGATCATCATTTCCGCATCCTCAAAAGCGTGGTCAAAGGGCGTACTCAAACGACCATTGTTGCCTTGAATCCGGAAGAACGCGTGGAAGAGATCGCGCGTATGCTGGGCGGTGAAACGATCACGGCGACCACTCTGTCGCATGCGCGGGAGATGCTGACGGCGGAACGTTCGTTTTAGGGCAGGCTTGAACGACGGACGTTTCCTTTCAAGCGCCGATCTGAACCCGCGGGGCGCTCTTTCGAACAGACCGGCAAAGGGAGAATGGGATGGCCAAACAACTTTGGAAACCCGGAACGATGATCTACCCGCTGCCGGCTGTACTGGTCAGTTGCGGGGATGTGCAGCGCGGCTACAACATCATCACCATCGCCTGGGTCGGAACGATTTGTACGGAACCACCACTGTGCTATATTTCGGTGCGACCGGAGCGCTACTCTTACGGATTGATCGAGGCCAGCGGAGAGTACGTGATCAATCTCACCACCCGCGCGCTGGCATTTGCCGTGGATTGGTGCGGGGTCAAGTCAGGTCGCGAGGTGGACAAATTCAAGGAGCTCAACTTGACGCCGCAGAAGGCGTCTATTGTAAGCGCTCCCTTGATTGCCGAATCTCCGCTCAATATTGAATGTCGCGTGCGCGAGATCATGCCCTTGGGCAGCCATGCTATGTTCATTTCAGAAGTGGTCGCGACGCATGCCGAAGAGCGTTGGATCAATCCACGCACAGGTGCTTTCGAACTTTCCCGAGCCGAACCCATTTGCTACTCCCATGGCCGCTATTTTCCATTGGGCCGCATGCTGGGCACATTCGGCTATTCGGTTCGTAAAAAGAAAAAGCCTCCCCTCCCAGGGGGCGGGGGCCGGAAATCCAAACGCCTTTGATGGTGTTGGGTTTGACAATGCCTTTTTATCAAATCATTTACAGTTTGCCACCCTTTCTGACGGCTGCATTGCTGGCGGTCATGGCGTTTACGGCGCTTGGGCGCGGCCGGCGCACACCGGCCAGCCGGCTGCTGGTGCTGCTCTGCCTTTTGGGAAGCCTGTTGTATGTGGATATTCTGGTCAATTTCAACGCACCCAGCGCAAGCGTCGCCCTTGCGACCAGCCGCATCGCCCATCTGTTTTACCCCTTTTTACTGCCGTTGTTTATTCAATTTTTTCATGCTTACCTTGGAATGCGCCGGCGCCTGTTGGAGCGCTTGGCATACGGTTATGCCGTCCTGATCTCGTTTTGCGCAGCCGGCGGCTGGATCATTTCCGACGTGCGGCGCTTCGCGTTCGGCTATTTTGGACAAGGCGGACCGCTTTTCTTTCTTCTGGCCGGCGGTGCGGTTTTTGTCGCCGTCTATAACGGGATCATTATCTATCAGGCCGTTTTGTGGGAAGATAGAAGTATCCAAAAGAACCGGCTCAAATATGTATTTTTCGGGTTCGGATTGCTGGGTGCTTTGAGCAGCTTGAATTGCTTGACGGCGTTTGGAATACCGATCTACCCTCCCGGTGCTTTCGGATTTTTTCCCCTGCTGGTTTTTGCCGCCGGTGTTTTTCTATACGATTTGCTGGATATGGGCGCCTTGCTCCGAAAAAGCTTGCTCTATTCAGTTCTTACAACACTCCTGATGGCTGCTTATTTGCTCCTGATCTTTCCCGTTCAAAAGCTTTTCAAGGCGTTTGAATTGACCGAATCTCCCCTTTTTCCCCTCGCGCTTCTGGTCCTGACCGCACTTGGATACGGTCCGCTCAAACAACGATCGCAGGAAATCATCGAACGCTTTCTGGCCAAAGACCGGTATGATTTTCGCCGCACGCTGAGGCACGTCAGTCAAACCATCGCCACGGTGCTGGACAAAGAGAAGTTGACCCGGTTGCTTCGGGAAATCATCATCGAGGCCATGAAAGTGAAAAGTTGTGCCCTTTTCCTGGTCGATCCGGCCGACGGACACTATTATGCGGTTGCCACCGCCGGTGCGATTGGAACGCAAACCACCCTGACCGCAGATACGCTTTCCGTGCGCCACCTGATGAAAAGCGAAAACGCTTTGATGAAACAGCACCTCTTGGGTGCGGCCGGAGACAAGCATGCCGACGCGCTTCTGGGGGAACTGGCCCGGATGGAGGGTGAAGTGGTTCTGCCCATGCGGTTCAAACAAGAGCTCAAGGGCTTTTTGGTGCTGGGGGAAAAGTGCTCCGGCCGGATGTATGATTCAGAGGATTTGGATTTGCTGGAACCGTTGTGTTGTCAGAGCGCTGTCGCCATCCAAAACGCCCACGACTATCAGGCCCTCAAGGCGCTGAACCGCACGTTGGAAAGAAAAGTAGCCGCACGCACACGGGATCTTCAGGTGGCTCTGGCGGAAAAGGAACGATCGCAGGAGCAGTTGATCCGCTCCGAAAGCTTGGCCGCTTTGGGACAACTTGTGGCCGGGGTGGCCCATGAGTTGAACAACCCGCTCACCAGTGTCACCAGCCTGCTGCAATCCGCGGTGGAAGACCTGCAGCAATGGGATGGGGGCCGTCCGGTCGATGAAACGCTTCTTGAGGACCTGCGTTTTGCCGATAAGGAGCTGGCGCGCGCCAGGGCGATCGTGGCCAGCCTGCTCGGGCTTTCCCGTCAAACCCAGACGTACGAGGAGGCTGTCCATCTGAATTCGGTCGTCAGTGATACGCTGCGCGTGCTGTACAATCAGTACAAACATCGATCATTCAATATCATAGAGCAATTAACCGATGACCTTCCGGCGCTGAGGGGCAATTTCGCCAACCTGGGCCAGGTCGTATTAAACATCGTTCAAAACGCCGTTCAGGCCGTGGATGTCAGGGGCGGCCGGATCATCCTGTCGACCCGGTATGATGCGGGCGCGCGGCAAGTGGTGTTCAGCTGCCATGACAACGGTCCCGGCATCGATCCGGTCCTGCAGCGGGACGTGTTCAAACCCTTTTTTACCACCAAACCGGTCGGGCAAGGCACCGGCCTGGGGCTTTATATATGTCACCAAATCGTGGAGAAGCATCAAGGAACGATTGAGTTGGCATCAACCGAACCACATGGAACGATCGTAACCGTGAGACTTCCTACAGGGATGTAAGTTGCAGGTAGGCACCTGAAACCCCCGGTTCTCTGCCGAAAGCCTGCCACCGGCGTATGAATCATCCTTCTATCGATATTCTATCGATCAGGCGGCCTTGACAATAAATGGCGCTTGGTACTAAATAGACTGATTCTATTGGGTTCCATAAGGAGTATAAAATGCCCATTTACGAGTTCAAATGCCTTGAGTGCCAGGAATTCAATGAGATCCTGATCATGGGCGCCAGCGATCAACAGGTGGAAATGAAATGCAAACGATGCGGGTCCGAATCGCTTGAACGCATCTTAAGCACTACCCACGTCGCCATGGCCGGCGGCAATTCCGCGAAAACTCCAACTGAATCGCGGGCCTGCTCCGGTGGTTCCTGCACCACCTGGAATCTGCCCGGGCACACCAGCTGATGCGGCACCGGCATTCCAACGACACGCCCCCACCGGAGTACCATGGCGCCCGATGATCCATAGACAAGAAAAAGAACAATTCATCAAACTGTTTGAAAAAGACCGCATCGACCGGTTTGAAGACCGGGTTTCAATACTGGAGGTATTTTTACGCGTCGAGCATCATGTGACCCTCCCTGAACTGAGCGAGCTGGTGAGGCAAAGCGGGCACAGCTTTTCCGAGGAATTTGTCCGTGAGACCATAGAGCTGATGTGCCGTTACGGATTCGCCCGGGCCAACCATTTCGATAATGGGCAGGCCTGGTATGAACACCGCCATTTGGGGCAGCATCATGACCATCTGATCTGCACCAAATGCCAGAAAATCGTAGAATTCGAGAATCAGACCCTTGAGCAGCTGCAGGTTCAAATCGCTGCCGCCTACGGATTCCATATCCTGCAGCACAAGATGGAATTGTACGGCATTTGCCGGGACTGCCTCAAGCAACGCGAGCTTATTCTAACCCTCGACACGGCCCGCCAGGGTGAGCGGCTGAAAATTGTGGATTTCACCGGCGGCGCCCATTCCAGGCTGCGGTTGTTGACCATGGGGCTGCGGGTTGGTGATGAAGTTGAAATTATAACCAATATCCACCGTGGCCAGCTGGTGCTGGCGGTGGATTTCAAACGATTGGTATTGGGACAGGGGATGGCCAGAAAGATTCGCGTGGCACCGATTGCGGCCTCCCCCAGTCCGAACGAAAAGAAAAGGCGGCATGAAAAATAGGCGTATTCCGCTGCTGCTGTTGGGAAGAGTCCCGATCGTGCTGATCGTGCTGCTGATCGCCGTCCCCACGCTGCTGGCCGCGGAGCGCATGGCTGTCATGGCCGCTTCAGCCAATGTTCGTTCCGGCCCGAGCCTTCAGCACGAACTTCTTTGGCAGGTGGAAAAATATCACCCGCTTCTGGTTGTAGAAAAAAAAGGAGACTGGTGCCGTTTCAAGGATTTCGAGGGTGATCAGGGCTGGATTAAAGCCTCTTTATTGGACAAAACGAACTGTGTGATCGTCAAAGTTCAGCGCTGCAATGTGCGTACTGGTCCCGGTGCGGAGTATGAAATCGCCTTCAACGTGGATAAAGGCATCCCGTTTAAAGTGTTGCAAACCAGGAGTCAATGGATGCAGGTTCAACACGCGGATGGGGATAAGGGGTGGATCTTTAACGCTTTGGTCTGGTGATGCGCCATGACGATTTTTGACAAGCTTGACACCAACCGCAATCAGGTGACGGGCGTAGGTTCTGCCCTGATCGATATTCTGGCCCGCGAGGAGGACGCCTTCCTGCAACGGGTCGGCGCCATTAAGGGCGGAATGACCTATGTGGATAAGACCTTCATCGATCAGACGCTGGGGATGATGTCCGCGGCGCCTCAGGTGGTCCCGGGCGGGTCCGCCTGCAACACAGTCGTGGGCATTGGCCGGCTCGGCGGAAAAGCGCGTTTTGTAGGCAAGTGCGGACGCGGCCCGATGGGACGCCTTTTCAGGACCGATCTGGAAAAACAGGGGGTGGAATCTCTGCTTTTCACATCGGATGAGCCGACCGGACGCGTTTTATCCATCATTACACCGGACGCCCAGCGTTCCATGTTCACTTTTCTGGGAGCCTCGGCCCAAACACGGCCTGAAGAAATAACCCCGGGTTGCTTTGCAGACGCAGCCATCGTGCACATTGAAGGCTATCTCCTGTTCAACCGCGAGCTGATCATTGCGGCCTTCGAGGCCGCCCGGCAGGCCGGAGCCCTGGTTTCCCTGGATTTGGCAAGCTTCAATGTCGTTGCCGAAGCCAGGGACATTTTGCCGGAACTGATTGCCGAATATGTGGATATCCTTCTGGCCAATGAAGATGAGGCCTTTGTTTATACCGGTATCAGAAATAATCATGAATCCGTTCTCGCCTTATCCGAGAACGTGCAAATCGCCGCTTTAAAGGCCGGATCAAGGGGAAGCCTGATTGCGCATGATGGTCAGATACTGACTGTCCAGGCCAAGGGGAATGGCCGGGCCGTGGACACCACCGGTGCCGGTGACCTTTGGGCATCCGGTTTTTTATATGGATTGGTGCACCGGATGCCCTTGCCCCTGTGCGCCGAACTTGCCTCGCTGTGCGGATATGAAGTGTGTCAGGTGATCGGGGCGAATATCCCCCAGGAACGCTGGCAGACTATTCTTGCTTTCACGGAGACACAATGGCCAAAAAACGAATTTCTCGCAAAGAGTTAGTCAAAGGCCCCGATGAGTTTATCACGTTGACCGGCAAGGTCATCCTGTGGGCCCGCAACAATACGAAACCGCTTTTTATAGGGATTTGCGCAATTTTAGCGCTGATCATCCTGTTATCCGGTTATCGGGTTTACAACAACCGCCGCGGGCAGGCGGCCGCCGTATTGCTGAGTCAAACCCTTGGCGCTTACCAGGAGGCGCAAAGCCGCGAAGAGGATCCGGATAAAGCTTTTGCGGTTGTCAAACAGGATTTCAACAGACTGCTCAACGAATACGGCCGCCAACCGGCCGGCCGGGCGGGCAGGATCATATTTGCCCACGCCGCCTTGAGCGGCCATTCCGCAGATGAGGCCATCGCGCTGTATCGAAAGGCGCTGATGGATTTCGGCCGGGATTCTTCCATGCTCAACATCCTCCGCAACGGCTTGGCATCCGCCCTTTTGCAGAAGGGCGATCGTGCCGCCGCCATAGAAGAGTTCAGAAAAATAGCCGACGGCAACAGCACGTTGTTAAAGGACGCCGCTCTTTTTCATCTGGGATACCTTTACAGCGCAGCCGGAGAAGCCGAGAAGAGCCGAAAGGCTTATCAACAGCTCGGCACCGATTTCCCGAATTCTATTTATGCCGGAATTGCCAAGGAAAGAGCGTCCGGATAGTCGGATTTTTCCGCTTCTTCATCACTCCGGATTGTCCATGAAGCCGGACACGTCGATGCCGTACTTCTTAAGCTTCTGATTCAATCCGCTTTTACCGATGCCGAGCAGCGCAGCGGCGTGCGCTTGGACATAATCGGCTTTTTTCAAGGCCCGCAGAATCATCTCTTTTTCAACATGGGCCAGTGTTTCATACAGGGTGGCTTGAGCTGCCATTCCATCAAGGTTCAGGCCGTCGTTCTGCAAATTCTGCCTGAAATCTTTAGGCAGGTCATCCACCTTGATCGTACCGCCGGGACACATCACCATCGCCCGTTCGATTACATTTTCCAGTTCACGGACATTTCCGGGCCAATGGTAATCAAAAAAGGTCCGTTCCACTTCTTTGTCCAACCCTGTTACGGGCGGTACGCCCTGCCGTTCAGCAGCATATTTCTGAATGAAGTGAGCGGTCAGCAGCCGGATATCCTCCAACCGTTCACGCAGGGGGGGGAGCATGATCGGCACGACATTCAGCCTGTAAAACAAATCTTCGCGAAAGCGTCCCTTGCGGATCTCCTCCCTTAACGATTTATTGGTTGCGGCGATGAGCCGTATGTTCACTGAAATGGGTCGCATGCCGCCGACCCGTTCGAACGCCTTCTCCTGAAGCACGCGCAGCAACTTCACCTGGAGCGAAGGCGAAAGCTCGCCAATTTCATCTAGGAAAAGGGTTCCCTGGTCGGCCAGTTCAAAACGGCCCTTTTTCATGGAAATGGCGCCGGTAAAAGCGCCTTTCTCATGGCCGAACAGTTCGCTTTCCAGAAGGCTTTCGGCAAGCGCTGAACAGTTGACGGCCACGAAGGGTTGGTTGCGGCGCGGGCTGTTGAAATGGATCGATTTGGCCACCAACTCCTTTCCGGTGCCGCTTTCACCTTCGATGAGCACGGTGGCTGTGGCGGGTGCAACTTTGCGGATCGTATCGAAAATCGCCTGCATCGATTTGCTCTTGCCGATCAGATTGCCGAAGCTGTAACGGGACTCCACCGCGCTGCGCAGTTGGCGATTCTCTTTAACCACCCGGTACATGGCCATGGCTTTATTCACGTAAAGGATCAACTGCTCGTTATCAAACGGCTTGAGAATGTAACTGTAGGCGCCCTTCTGCATGGCTTCCACGGCTTTTTCCACGGTGCCGTAAGCGGTCATCATAATGACCGGCAGCTCGGGGTCGCTGTCTTTTACTCTCTCCAGCAACTCGATCCCATCCATTTTGGGCATCTTCATGTCGGTGAGCACCAGATCCACGTCCGAATGTTCCAGTATCGCGAGCGCTTCCTGGCCGCTGTTGGCCGTCAGCGTTTCAAAGCCCTCTTCCTGCAAAACCGCGCTCAGAATGAGCGGGTAATTCTTTTCATCGTCAACAATGAGGATCGTGTCCATCGCTATTGTTCCCCTTTGACCGGCAATCGCATGGATACGCGCGCACCGCCTTCGGGACGGTTATCGATGCGGATTTGTCCCTGGTGGGCTACGATGATGTTTTTGACGATGCCGAGCCCCAGACCGGTACCCTTGTCCTTCGTTGTGAAGAACGGGTCCCAGATTTTTTCCATGAGGTTTTCGGAAATGCCGCAGCCATTGTCTTCAACGGCAATCCAAAGACTCCCGTTGGTTTTTTTGGCCCAGACGGCAATTTCCCCCCCCTCGGGCATGGCTTGCATGGCGTTGATGAAGATGTTTAAAAATGCCTGGTGGAGCATGTCGGAGTCGGCCTGGATGGTGGGCAAACCATGGTCAAAATAGGTATGAATCCGATACCCGCGGGATTCGGTTTGGGTGGCCAGGAAACGGATATTTTTATCGATGACCTCCTCGATGCGGCACGCGAACCGGTTGGGTGTTTTGGGTTTGGCGTAATTTAAAAAATCGGTGATGATGTTGTTCAAGCGGGACGACTCCTCGATAATGATGGACGGTATTTTGATCATGGGATCATCCGGCGCAATTTTTTTTCGGAGCAATTCCGCCGAACTGCTGATGATGCCAAGCGGATTGCGGATCTCGTGAGAAACGCCTGCAACCATTTCCCCCAGGGAAGACATGTGTTTGGCCCGGCTCAGTTGCTCCTTCAGCCGGAGCTGTTCCTGGGCCCTTTTCTGAATGATGCTCTCGCCTCGTTTCACCACGATGATCAGAATCAGAAATAAAATAAGCATGACCCCGCTGACGGTAAGCAGGGTCATCACCTGAAACCGAAAAATGCCGCGGTAATCGCCGGAGAGATCCTGTTGGATTTCCACTACTCCCAGTACCTGACCGGTTACGGGGCTGAGCGGTTTTTCCGCCCGCAGCGGGGCAAAGGTTATGATTTTGATCTCCTTGGGCACCCCGAAGAACAGTTCCCAGAAACTGCCTTGTTGAATCAGCTTGGAAGAGGATCTGCCTTCGAGGGCATTTTGAAAGCTGACGCCCCCGAGGTTTTCCATACCCAGCAACTCCCTGGAAAAACTGTACGCGATGATGTCTCTGGTCCCATAGATGTTGACGGTGTCGACTTTGAAGCTATGCAACGTACTGCGCACGACACTGTCCATGCGGTCGAATTGTTCTTTCTGATGCAATTCTATTTTGCCGAAGGTCAGGCTTATCGGCAATATGACTTGCGTGAAAACCTGGTGATTCAAATTATCGATCAACAACAAGGCATAAGCCTCGCTTTTGGAAAATTGCATGGAGCGGATCCAGTGGGTGTTGAGCATGGACAGGATAATGGTTCCCAGAAAAATCAAAATCAGGCTCGAGAATGAAAAGTATTTGACCAGCCGGAATGGTTTGGCTCGTTCGGAGTTGGGCCGTTGCGTCCGCAAGGGGACACCGCTGGTCGGGTTGTTATCCACTGGTTCTATCCGTCGCTTGTAAAGGGTCATGGACCACATCATTATATCTCCTGATGCCTGGTACGCGCATTGGCTGAATATCAGCTTCGCTACTATAGCACAATCCGTCACGCCCGCGAAGGCAGGCGCCCGCAATTGTCCAGAGACAAAGTTGGCCGGGCATTTACCCTGGCATGTCATTTTTCCGTTGTCTAAAGCACCTCCACCTCAAAATGCTTTTTACCCAGCGTCCGATTTTTGACTTGCCCGAATGTATCCTGCCCGTTATCCATTTTTATACATCTGAGACATCTATTTATATATAATTGAATATCAATAGCGCTATGGCGGCGCATTTGGATTTTGGGGCCCCTTCAGAAAAACGGCCTAAAGTTTGCATCAGTCAGGCCGATGACTTGTTTAACGTTACTTCCGGCGCTTAAGCGTTTCCGATTCAGCCAATTGCAACTCGGCCGAAGGTTCTGTTCAAATGATCAAAATATGGGAGCACATCATATCTAATTATGTATAATTACATCCACTTACTTGACAGTAGACAAAGGCATCCAGGGTATAGGATGTCAACAACCGAAACGGTCGGGGGAAGAAAATCTTGGAGCGAAGACCATTAACCCAATCCAAACCACGGATAGACAGAAGAGATAAGATGGCCAAAAACACACTCAAAAAAATCCGCGAATCTCTTTTGATGAGCAAATCCGAACTCGCCAGAGAAGCCAATGTCTCTCCCATTACCATTACACGAATCGAAGAGGGCATGCCGTGCCGCATGGAGACCAAGCGAAAACTTCTGCTGGCGCTCGGATACAGCTTATCGGATGCAAAAAAAATCTTCAGCGAATGAGAGTGTATTATGTTTGGTGACAAGAATCGATTGGTGGGACTCGACATCGGCTCCAAAGCCATCAAAGCCGCCGAAGTCATTGAAGGTAAAAAAGGATTTGTCTTATCAAAATTCGGCATGGTCGATATTGCGCCGGGGCTCATCGAAGACGGCGCCATTAAAGACCCGGAATCTGTAGCCGAAAAGATTCGCACCCTGTTTAAATCCTACGGCATCAAGAATCACAATGTGGCTATTTCCATCGGCGGGTACTCGGTCATCGTTAAAAAGATCAGCGTGCAAGGCGCCACCGAAGCCCAACTGCATGATACCATTCACTTCGAGGCCGAACAATACATCCCCTTCGACATCAATGATGTCAACCTGGACTTTCAGATTTTGGGCGAAAACGAAAACAATCCCAATCAGATGAATGTGCTGCTGGTGGCGGCCAAAAAAGAGATGGTCAACGACTATGTCAATCTGGCCGAACTGGCGGGTTTGGAGCCGCGCATCATTGATGTGGATGCGTTTGCCCTGCAAAACGTATTCGAGCACAATTATGAACCTGCATCGGGAGAAAATATCGCCTTGATCGATATCGGGGCCAGCAAAACTTCTTTAAACATACTCAAGGGCAGCAATTCGGTGTTCATGCGCGATGTCTCCCTGGGATGCGGGCAGATCAATCAGAAGATCGCCGGAATGACCGAATGCACCAGCCAGGAGGCCGAAGCAATCAAGTTCGGTGAAGGCAGCGAGAAGATAACGGCCGAAGCGCTGTCGGACATCATCTCGTCGGTGGTCACCGATTGGTGCACGGAGATTCGTCGCGCACTCGACTTTTTTTATTCCACCTACCCCGATGATCACATCAAACGGATCTTTCTCAGCGGGGGCGGCGGGAATATCCAGGAACTACGCCAATTGCTGGCCGTGGAGACATCCGCGGAGGTCGTCACCATCAATCCGTTCCAGCGCTTTTACATCGACAACGAGAAATTCGACACCGAATACATGGAAAAAATCGCCCCCCAAGCCTCGATTTGCATGGGGCTGGCCACCCGCAGAGTGGATGACAAATGATACGCATCAATTTACTGCCTTATCGTGCGGCCCGAAAAAAAGAAAACATCCGTTTTCAGGTGAATATCTTCATTGGATCGATTGTTTTCGTAGGGCTGCTGGTCTTTTGGTTCAATTCGGTGCTGAACGGCCGAATCCAGACGCTGACCTCGGAAATCAAAACCACAAAAGATCAGGTGGCCAAATATCAGCAGATCAATAATGAGATTGCCGAAATCAAGAAAAACCTGGCCCTTTTAGAAAAGAAAATCGAAGTGATCGCCTCTCTGGAAAGAGATCGCAAAGCCCCGGTGCAGAACCTGGACGGCTTGTACACGCTCCTGGTGGAAAAACGCATGTGGTACACCCATATCGAGGAAAAAAGCGATAACATCAAAATCAGCGGCATAGCCCTCGATAATCAAACCGTGGCCGACTACATGACCCGTATTGAAAAGTCAGAGCGTTTTCATAACGTCAAATTGGCGGCGGTCAAACAGTACAAAATGCAGGGTAAAGAAGATGTGAGTCTGAAGCAGTTCGATGTCAACTTCAAAAAGAAGGCGTCCCCCACGATTGGAAAAGAGGTAAAAAAATGAAGCAAGGCACTGCCCCAAACAGCGCGCTGGCGCCTCTATTCGAAAAGATGGAAGCGCTGAGCAAACCACAACGCCTTGGATTATATATAGGTATACTGTCCGTCCTCATCTTGGTATGCGGGTATTTTTTAATATGGCCCAAATTCGGCACTATCGACGGCCTGGCAAAGCAATTGTCGCAAATTCAAGGCGAACTGGAAAAAGCTAAGAAGAATGCGGCCGAACTCAATGACTGGCGCAGCAAAATGAAAATGAAAGAGACCGAGTACAAGACCGTGATGCGGGCTTTGCCGGAAAAGGAAGAGATTCCCTCGCTTCTGGCCGGTATTTCACAGGCCGGAAAGGATGCCGGATTGGAGTTTTTGCTGTTTCAACCCAAACCCGAGGTGTCCAAAGATTTCTTTGCAGAAATACCCGTAGATATTAATGTGAGCGGATCCTATCACCAGGTGGCGATCTTCTTCGAGAAGGTATCCAATCTGCCGCGCATCGTCAACATCCGGGACATCAAAATTGCAAATGCAGGGCAAGGAAAAGGTGGAGGCTTGCTCACGTCTTGCCAGGCCGTGACATACAAGTTTATCGAATCGTCCGATTCATCCAAAGGCAAAAAGGGCGGACCCCAAAAGGCGCGTTCTAAAAAATAGGTGATGGTAAATGAAAAGGCGACCCAGCATTGTGCTAAGTATCTGTTCGGTTTTGATACTGTTTTCTTTATCGGCATGCGGTAAAGAACCGCAAAAGCCGCAGTCGAATTCGGTAAGCAAAAAAATCGCCGTGCAGCAGGTCCGTAAGCAGCAACCCATGCCGGCCGAAGGGAAGATTGCCGACAATCCGAAAGCCCGCAAGACGATCGAGGAAAATCCGCCCGCACAAGCCGCCGCACCGCCTTCCGCGCCGGCGAAAGAAGAGGCATCTGCGGTGCCCGCGACAGAGGCGCTCGCACATGTGGAACAGGCACAACCTTCCGCAGAAAAGCAAACGGATAATCCGGCGGCCCAGAAGACGATCGAGGAAAATCCGCCCGCACAAGCAGCGGCCGGGCTGAACGGGCCGGGCAAAGAAGGGGAGCCCGAAGCGCCCGCGACAGAGACGGTTGCAAACGAGCAGCAGGCGCAACCTCCCTCTGAAACGCAAGCGATCGCCCCAGAACCCTCGGACCTGGTTAAAGAATCATTACTGTTGGCCAGCACCTATGACCCCACCGGCCGTTTCGATCCGTTTGAACCCCTGTTTAAAAACCAGACGAACGAGGTGCTCAAATCCGCCGGCAAAGGATCGAAAGAGAAACGCAAGCCGCAGACGCCCTTGGAAAGGGTGGCGCTCAGCCAGCTTAAGCTCACGGCCATTATTCGTGCGCCCAGCGGCAATCGTGCACTGGTGGAAGATGCCACCGGCAAGGGCTATGTCATCCAGAATGGCACGTTTATCGGCCTGAATGCAGGCCGCGTCATCGAAATCGACCAGGACCATATTACGGTTGAGGAAGAGATCGAAAATATAATGGGGGAGCTGACCTTCCAAAACGCCCAGCTTAAACTTCAGAAACCTGCCGGAGAGCTTTAATATGAGCACGAGAAGAGCGTATGTTGCGACCATGATGTTGATCACCGTTGGATTTGTTGCCCTGCTTTTCGGCTGTGCCTCTCAGCCCGGCCCCAAGCAGAGCGCCGAGTCGCCACCGGAAACCCCGCTTGCCGGCATCAAATCCGTGTCGGCTTCGCGCAGCGCCGAAGGGGTGCTGGTCACCATTGCCGCGGATCGCCCCCTGACCTTTTCTTCCTTGAAACAGCCCGATCCGTTGGCCGTGGTGCTTTATTTCCCCGAAACCACGGTGGAACAGGCCGACGTGAGCCAACCCAGCGGCATTGACGCGATACCGCTTATTACCGCGCGCCAGCACAATGGGGGACGCACCGCCCGCGTTGAGATCCAGCTTGCAGCCGATACCGCCTACACCGCTGTCAAGGAAGGCAATGCCGTAAGGGTGACATTCAAATCAACAGAGGTCGCCGGTATCGATAGTCCGGCGCAGCCGTTTGTCTCCGCCAAGCAAGCCGCACCCGATCCCCCCGCCACAACATCTGCACCGCCTCCGGCGGTAACCCCTGTGGCCGTTGCTGCGACTGATAAACCGGCGCCCGTTGAACAAAACCGCACCACGCTGCTGAAAAATCTTACCACCGCATGGGTGAACAAGATCGATTTCCTGAGCGAGAACGATGGCAAATCAACCCTGGCGGTGAGCACCACCCAGGCGGTGGACTACCGTATCAGCAAAGTGTCACCTAAGCGCGTCGAGCTTCGCCTGCTCAATACCCGCATTCCTTCGTATCACCAACGGCCGCTGATCACCACGCGCTTCAACAGCGCCGTGGACCGCATCATTCCCGTGCAGCCGGACAAGGATAAAAATGAATCGGTCATTTCCATGGAATTGCGCGAAGCGGTACCTTACCTGACTGAACAGACCGACGGCCTGCTGCTGGTCCATTTTGAGCCATCCTCCATTCCGGCCAAACCTCTGGAAATGGCCGAACTGCCGGATTGGAAACGGGTGCTCAGCGGTGAATCCGCGCTGCCTGCACCAGCCGATCTTCAGCCGCCCGGCGGCCATGGCGCAGCGCTTGCCGCCCCGCGGGCATTGCCGCCCGAGGTTCGTTCGGAAACGGCCGGGGAAGATGGCGGGCTGTCCAAAGAAGACGCCGAAATCCGGTCCATGATCAACCCTTTTAGGAAAACATTCACCGGCGAGAAGATCGCCCTGGATTTCTACGAGACCGATGTCAAGAATGTGTTCCGGATTCTGCGCGAGGTCAGCGGCAAGAATTTTGCCATCGACAAGGATGTGACCGGCAAGGTGACCATGACGCTGGACAAACCGGTGCCCTGTGACCAGGTGCTCGACCTGGTGCTGCGCATGAATCAATTGGGCATGGCCCAGGAAGGCGACATTGTGCGGATCGCCACGCTGGAGACGCTGAAAAAAGAAGGCGATTTGCGCAAAGCCCAGCTGGAGGCCTTTCGCAAGGCCCGTGAAGAGATCAAAGCACTGGAGCCGCTGGTCACCAAATATATCCCGGTCAGCTATTCGAGTGCGGCCGGCGAAGTCAAACCGCACATCGAACATATTCTCACCAAGGATCGCGGCAGCGTCAGTGTGGATGGAAAGAACAACCAGATCATCATCACGGACACGGCCGAAAAGGTAAGGCAGGCCGAGGAGATCGTGCGGCGCATCGACAAAGTCACCTCGCAGGTGGTCATCGAAGCCCGCGTGGTGGAAGTCAGCGATACCTTCAGCAGGGAGTTGGGTATTACCTGGAAATTTAATGTCGGTCCAGGTGAATTGAACGCTTTTGATGACGTTCTGGGCAGCACCGACATGGCCATGAATTTCCCTTCCCAAGGCGGCTCTTCGATCGGCGTCACCTTTCAGCGCCTGACCGGCGTTCCTTTTGTGCTCCAGGCTCGTCTGAACGCGCTTGAAACCATGGGCGAGGGCCGCATTCTTTCTTCGCCCAAGATCCTGACCTTGGACAACAAGAAAGCCAAGATCAAGCAAGGCGTGGAATACCCATATCTCGAACGCGATTCCTCGGGCGGGTCATCGGTGAAGTTCAAGAATATCGATCTGCTGCTGGAAGTCACGCCCCACGTGACCCCGGACAACCGCATTTCCATGGTCATCTATCTGACCAAGAATGATGTGGCCGGTATCACCGCGGGGGTGCCTTCGGTTTCCACCAACGAAGCCCAGACCGAACTGCTGGTCAACGACGCCGACACCATTGTGATCGGCGGTATCATCAAATCGACCGAAAGCCGCGGACAGGACGGCTTTCCGGGGTTGTCCAAGATTCCATTGCTCGGCTGGATGTTTAAGAATACGACCCGCAAGAAACAGAGCAATGAATTGTTGATCTTCATCACGCCGCGCATCGTTCAATTGGAACAGACGACGGTGAAACGCAGTGAAATCTGATTGCACGTACATAGGGATTTTGTGGGAAATGTACTTGAGAGGAAAGGAATACAAAGACATGTTCGCCCCGAATAAAATTTTCATGCGGCAGATTGTGGCGATTGTCGCGGCATTGCTCTTGTTGGGCTGCTCGGCTGCCAGTACTTCCGATGGCACGACCCCGCCGAATGCTTCGGGTCCTGCAGTCAGCGCAATCACCGTCACAGCAACGCCGGATTCGGTCAACTTCAGCCAAACCAGCACCATCCGGGCCACGGTCTATGATTCAAGCGGTGGGCCGGTCTCCGGGGTTTCGCTGGTGTTTGCACTGGATCAACCGTCGCTTGCTTTTATTACTCCGGCGATTGCCACCACGGACGCGACGGGGCTGGCCACCGCTACGCTGACCGCGCGAAGCCAGCAGGGTAATGTAAATGTTAGTGCCACCGATGGAACCACGACCAGCGCCAACCGGCAAGTGGCGATTCAGTCCGGCGTGACGGCGGCCACCGTCAATGTGACCGCCGATCCTTCCACGATACTGATTGGGGCCACCAGCGCGATTCGAGCCGAAGTGCTTGATTCGACCGGGGCCTGGGTTCCAAATGGCACCGCGGTTTCGTTCGCGGTAGCCAACCCCACTTTCGGCAGCATGGCCGTTGCCGCCGCTACCACGGTCAGCGGTGTGGCCACGGCGACTTTCGAAGCCGGCAGCACCCCGGGAAACGCGGCCATCAATGTTTCCTCGGGCGGCATCACCAACAGTGTCGATGTCCTGATCAATCAGACGGCGCCGGCCTCTTTGGAATTCATATCGGCCACACCCGGTCTGATCGCTATTCAAGGATCCGGAGGTGTGGAGACGGCGGTCGTTGCATTTCGCGTCAATGATCAAAATGGCAACCCCATCCCCAGTATCGGAGTTTCCATGACGCTGGAAGGACCTGGGGGGGGCGCATATATTGACAACGATGGGACACCAAATCAGATCAACGTGTCTTCAAATGCCCTTGGAATCGCCCAGGCAACATTGCGCAGCGGTACGGTGGCCGGGCCGGCGACCATCCTGGCTGAGATTACCGTGGGAGGCGTGGTGTTCAGGGTGCGTTCTTCGGTGGTCTCCATTGGCGGCGGCGTGCCCTCGGCCGGACGCTTCAGCGTGGCCGCCACCCGGCTGAATCTGCCCGCCTTGGATAAAAACAATGTGACCACCGAAGTCACCGCCTATATGGCCGATCGGTTCGGCAACTACAACATTCTGGAGGGTACGACCGTTTCCTTTTATTCCGAGCCTGCGCTGGCGATCGATACGGCCGGCAGCGTTTTGGTCGGTGCGGACGGAACGGCCACGGTAACGGCACGCACCCAGCATCCGAACCAACCGGCATATCCCGTACCCGGCGGGTACGATGTGGGTCCCGAAGCCTGGGAAACAACCCTACTAGGTTATGTGAACGAGTGGTATGGTTGGACTGCCCGGGTACAGGCAGAAAGGGGTTGGGCAGGCGACAACACCCCAAGGGACGGTCTTGTATCAGTATTGGTGGTGACGGATGGTGAAGAGCATTTCGATGACTTGAATGCCAACGGAATCTATGATGCAGGTATTGATCAGATGGTTGATACGTTCGATGACCCCTTTATTGATTACAACGACGATATTAATCTTGCACAAAACACGGGCTATACCAGCAGCGGTTCCGACCCGATCGAGATGTTTGTCGATGCCAATCAGAATGGTACTTGGGATCATAAGAACAACGTTTGGGACAGTGACAAAAAAATCTTTCACAATTTCAAAATTCTGATTACGGGGGAGCCGGAAATATTGATTTGTCCCGTAGCGGAAGATCCAGACACTCTTGTACAATCATGCGAAACGTCGTTGTTTAATGTCATTGATGGGGCGGACCCAGACCTCAGGGCAGGTTACAAGAGATTTAGATTTCTTGTTGCCGACATGAATTTAAATTATCCAAGTGCAGGAACCAAAGTTTCGGCCTCTGCTGATAAAGGAAAGTTGCTATCGGAGAAAATCACATTTGAAGATAGCAGCGAAGTTCCCGGAAAGATCGAGTATTATGCGACACTGTTAGATGATGATCCGGGTGATGCAGATCCACCTAAACTAGTGGAATTTAAAGTCACCGTGGAATGGGAAGGAAAAAAAATTGAAAAGTCTATCTTTGGGTATATTGATTAGGACACCTTTTTTCCCTTCTTAACAAAAATTATCTGGTTGCGGCAAAGAAAGCCAAAAGCATCTTTGCCGCTTTTTTTGATGTGGACGAAAGAACTAATGATTTGAGCATGCAAGTCTTCTGCTCGCTGGTTAGTGTGGATACTGCGACAGATAGTTTTACTTAAATTTGCCTCGAGACGAAGACTGAACAGACGCTACTACCAAACATTTTCTGACGAGCAGAGATCATCTGGGGTGTAACACGCAAGATACAACCCTTAGGCTGGACTTCCTATAATCGCATTGGCATTGAGGAACCGATTTCTCTCAGTATTTGGCTACTGCCGATTCTTTCCAAAACCAGGTAATCCTGGGTTGATGAAATCAACAGTGTGTGGGTTTAAGCATACGTTGAAGCCACCGGGTGTAGAAGTGAGCTGGAATGGCCAATCAATCCACTTTTGTCCAGCTCGCGGCACAGGTTCTTAGGATCAAATTCCTTCACCGCCCAATCCCCAACCGCTGCTTGGCCTTCCCGGCCAGCTCGCTTTCCCGGGGGGCCAGTTCAAGGACGCTTTCATAGGAGGCCCTGGCCTGAGCGTTCTGGCCGGTCAGCAGATAGGCTTCGGCCAGATGGAAATGGATATCGGGGTTGCGGGGGGCCATTTGGACGGCCTGTTCCAGATAGCGCAGGGCCGGCCGGCCCTGGTTCAGGGCCAGGTGGGTGCGGCCGGCGCCCAGCAGGGCGTTGATGAGATCGGGCTGAATTTTGAGGGCTTCCTTGTAGTAATCCAGGGCCGTGACGTATTCACCCTTTTTGTAATAGGCGAAACCCAGATTGGAAAGCGGGTACTGGGGCGTGGCGTACAGGACATCCTTGGTGATCTCCTTGAAGGTATTGATGGCAGCGTCCCATTCCTCCACGGCCATCAAGGCCGCGCCGAGGTTGTTGCGCGCCGGCGTATAGCTGGGTCTGAGGGCCACGGATTTCTGAAAGTGCGCGATGGCATCGGTCATGCGTTTTTTGGCCATATAGCACAAGCCCAGATCGTTGTGCACGAAGGGATCTTCGGGGTTGAGCTTTTCAGCGTCCAGCAACTCGCGCAAAGCGGCCGTATAATCACCCTGGTGCATGTAGGCCTCGCCGATTTCGCGGGTCGCGGCGGCGCGTTGCTCATCGCGCTGGGCTTGCTGTCCGCCGCAGGACCAAGCAGTTGTCGAAATAACCATCATAATAAGCGCAATGTTGATTATCGATTTCAATTTCATTGTCTTTCCTCAAGCGTGTTTAGCAAAGATTCCTTTATCCCGCCCAAATATGGATGACCAGAGCACAAGCCGTATTATTACAGCTGCATTTGTCTCCTGGGTGAGACGGAAGCGGTTTTCGGGTGGATGAATACTTGCCCAATCTTTGGGTCTTTGCGCAGGAGCCATTTTCACTGATGCCATGTCACCACTGCGATGCCGCCCGCGCTGAGGACATCGGTGACGGCCGGAGGCAAGGCCGCCCCGGACAGCAGCGTGCGCTTGTTCTGCGGACCGTTATATAAAACGCCTTGAACCGTGATGAGCGTATTGTACTGCGCCGGGCGCGACGCGGCCAAGAAAGAAGGATTTTCGGTGCAGGGCACACCCAGACCGCCTATGATCGTTTGCACGACGGCGGCAGGGCTGTCTTCAGCGGCGATTTGAACGATGTTTTGTCCGCTTTGCCGGATGGCTGTCAGCGTGTCCCCATGCAGATCTCCGAAGTCCACCAGGACTTCATGGCCATCTGCCGTGGCTATCAGCTCGGCATAGGCCTGGAGTTGAACGCCGCCATAGGGAAACATGACCGAAACACCGGGCGCATGGGAAAAGCCTAAGGCGCGCGCCACTCGCTGAACAAGCTCTTTATGATCGCTGAATGTCAAGGCCAGGATGTCTTTAACGGCATGCCGCCCGGCGCCGCGTTCGGATCTTGGCGGGGCAATGGAGCCGCCGGGCAGAAGCTCGCGCAGCACGATACCGTGCTGCTCCAGGTAGCGGCGCAGCGATTCGGGTGTTTGTTCGCCCGGGTCGCTGATGGGTGTGATGCACAGCCGGCGTTGATCGGTGTCAATCCGGCTCCATTTTGCGCGCACCGTGAAGAGAACCCCCTGATCTTCAAAGCCCGCTTCTTCGGCATCGACCGGTTCGCCGTTTAAAGCCTGGAAAATGGCGGCAACCATTTGTTCCGCCGATGCACTGCCGTCATAGGCCGCAATTTTAACCGCCGGCAAGAGGGGTTGAACCTGCTCCGGCGGTCGATTCATGATCTTGCCGTCCCGGGTAAACAGCACTGCTCCGGTCTGCATGTCCAGCAAAGGATGAAGCGAAAGATCGATCTCGAAATCTTCCTTCCCCGGCTGGGGTGCGAAATAGGTGCCCTTGTTCATGAGTTTACCGCCCACGGCTGCGGCTGCGGCGGTTAGTGCAGTGGCCTGCATTTCCGGTTCCTGTGGCTGCTCGGACGGGGGCGGCGGCAAGCGTGTTCCGGCATCCGCCTTTTCCGGACCGGCCGGTGCGGGGCGGCCCATATGGATGGTCTCGCGCAAAGCGCCTTTTTCGTCATACAGGGCATCATACCACTCTTTTTCCCGGATCGCGGGATCGGGCAGGTAGAGCGTCTGGCCAGCATAAATATGATCCAGGTCTGTGATTTGCGGATTGGCGGCTTGCAAGAGTTTGACGCCTTCCCGGTAGTCTTGTGAACCGTAGCGCCCAAAACGGGCGGCAATCAGCTGCGATATGGTATCGCCGCGTTGGACCTGGTAGCGTTGGGTGTTTTGATGCAGCACATCGATCACTTTGGCAAGGCTGACGAAGGGTATGCTCACCAGGCCGCTGGCTTGTCCGGGCAAACTGCCCTGCTCCAGTTTTCGCAAGGGAATATAGATGGTCTGACCCGGTCGCACCATATCGATATCCTGCACATGCGGATTGAGGCGCTGGAAGATTCCCAGGAATTCGCGAAAATCCTTATGGGCGATCTCGCCTTTTTGGCGGAAGATTTTCAAGACCCAATCGCCCTTTTCCACGACATAGGGCTCGCACAAAATATCCCAGCCGCGATCGTAGCGGACGATGTAGTTTTTGTAGATCAGACGACTGCCTGCGGCAGCCGGGGCGCCGAGGCAGTAGAGAAAGGCGAAAAGCAGCACCAGCGCCGGGAAACGCAGACGGGTTTGATCCTCATGGGGGCTATGCATCGGCAGGATGAACATGATCTGTCTGGCTCACCTCATATATCCGGTAAGGGCGGTTGCGGTCCGGCCAAGCGGAAGGCCCGTGACTGAATGCGTACGGGACCATCGGAGCGCACCGTTTTCGGTGGAAGCTGATCGGAACAACCGATTGCCATACCGCCCGGTGACCTGTGTTTCAGGTGGTTGTTTTTTTGATCAGGTGTAAATCTTCGGCAATCCATCGGGTCACTGTTTGGACAAACTGCTCGAACGCGGGCCCCGACAAAGGCTTGCCTGGCGCAGGCACTTCGTCCAGATCCTTGGGGTGAACATAAACCGGTCGATTGATCAGGGATGGCTGCGGTTGCACTTCGAAATCGACCGGGAAGCTGTTTTCAAAGTACATGTCCTGAAAACCGGCGAATTTGAGGGCATGCGCCGTCGAATCAATGATCGCGGTTTCCGCTCCCGTGAGCAGGCCTTTGCTCAGAGCGGCCTTCAAGCCGGCCAGGCACTCGCCGCCGTGAGTACAGGCGATATGTCCGTTACGATTGGCTTTGAGATACCACTCCATGATGGCTTGTTCGGCCACCTGCACGATATGAACCCGCTGCGATCCGGCCAGATCATTGTAGCGGTTGACCAGTTGGACCACCCGCGGCATCGACACCGGGTTGCCGATCATGGCGGCCTGGGCGACCGAGGCACGCACGTTCTGAGGGACAAATTTGCGTTTTTGCGCATCCGGTTCCAGGTAATACTGATAGACCGGATCGGCGTGGGCTGATTGCACCCCGATGATCTTGGGCAGAGCATCGATCAGGCCGACCTGCTGAAACTTGATGAAACCGCTCATCACGGCGGTAATGTTGCCCGCATTTCCGATCGGCACCACGACGACCTTGTCGGCCATTTCATACTCGAACTCCTGGGCGATTTCATACGAGTAGGATTCCTGGCCCAGAATGCGCCAGGCGTTTTTCGAGTTGAGCAGGGCCACGTCGTAGTGATCGGACAAGGCCTCGACCACCTTCATGCAGTCATCGAAGACGCCCGGTATTTCATACACCCGGGCACCGCTCCCCAAGGGCTGCGACAATTGCTGGGGGGTTACCTTTTTATGCGGCAGCAGCACGGCCGATTTGATATGCGGCCGCAGGTAGGCGGCATACAGCGCCGCCGCGGCCGATGTATCTCCGGTGGAGGCGCAGATCGCCAGAACTTCGGAAACCTTGCCGCTGATGATCAGATAATGGATGTAGCTCAAAGCGCTGGCCATGCCGCGGTCTTTGAAGGAAGCGCTCGGGTTCTGGCCGTCGTTCTTGAAGTAAAAGCGCATTCCGACCGCTTCCTGCAAGAGCGCATTGGCCTCGATCACGGGGGTGTGGCCCTCGCCCAGGTAAACCACTGCCGGCAGTGGTATGACCGGTCCGATGAATTCATGGTAGCGATAGATTCCCTTGAGCGCAGGCAGGGTCAGCATGCGGCGGTAATCGAAAATCCGGCGCCATTGCTCCGCAGGAGTCTGCTTGAGGCGCTCGAAGCGCTCATCCTGGATCAGCAATACTTGGCCGCAATCCGGGCAGGTATACAGCAGTTTGGCGATATCGAATTCGGATGCACACGAAAGACAGCTGTAAATCAGGCGTCCGCCCGGCTCGGGGATCACGCGGGATCGGATGTCGGGAGGGAAATGCTCCGGTCTCATGAAGCGATTCGTTCCTTTCCACCCATATAGGGGCGCAAGGCTTGAGGGATCATCACGGAACCGTCGGCCTGCTGGAAGTTTTCAAGCAAGGCCGCCACGGTCCGCCCCACGGCCAGGCCCGATCCGTTCAGGGTGTGCACCAGATGCGTTCCCTTAAGGCCTTTGCGTTTGAAACGGATGTTGGCGCGGCGCGCCTGAAAATCTTCAAAGTTGCTGCACGAAGAGATCTCGCGGTAGACGCCTTGGGCCGGCATCCACACTTCTATGTCATATGTTTTGGCGGCCGAGAACCCCAAATCGCCCGTGCAGAGGGTGACCACCCGGTAAGGCAATCCCAGGCGCGCCAAAATGGTTTCCGCATTGAGCAGCAGGCGCGAAAGCTCATCGTAGGAGTGCTCCGGTGTGGCAAACTTCACCAGTTCGACCTTATTGAACTGGTGTTGACGAATCAACCCGCGCGTATCTTTGCCGTAGGAGCCGGCCTCGGAGCGAAAGCAGGGGGTATAGGCCGTGTAGTAAATGGGCAATTGTTCTTCATCCAGAACTTCGCCCTGATGAATGTTGGTCACCGGCACTTCGGCCGTGGGGATAAGAAAATAGTCACGGCCTTCCAGTTTGAATAAATCTTCTTCGAATTTGGGCAATTGGCCGGTATTGGTCATGGCCTGCCGGTTGACCAGGAAGGGCGGCAGAACCTCGGTGTAGCCATGTTCGGTGGTATGGATGTCGAGCATGAAATTGATCAGGGCGCGTTCAAGGCGCGCACCCTCGCCGAGATACAGGGGGAATCGCGCTCCGGCGATCCGAGCGGCCCGGGCAAAATCCAGAATACCCAAATGCTCTCCTATATCCCAGTGCCCTTTGGGTTCGAATTCAAACACAGGGGGCTCGCCGACCGTTTTAAACACCGGATTATCCTCGGCACTGCGTCCCAGGGGCACCGACGCATGGGGCATGTTGGGCAGATTCATAATAATCTGCTGGAGGATTTCCTCATTTTCGGCCAGCGTTTGTTCGAGATGTTTGATGCGTTCTCCGACAGCGCGCATATCCGCCATCAGCTCCTGGGCATCGCGCCCCTCTTTCTTGAGCCGGGCGATTTGTTCGGAGGCCTGATTGCGGCGGTGGCGCAGCTCTTCGATTTCGGTCAGGGCGACGCTGCGTTGCTGATCGGCCTGTGAGAACGGGGTCCAATCAATCCGGTTGCCGCGGTCGGCGAGAGATTTTTGTACGACCGCTAAATTTTGTCGGACAAACTTGATTTCCAGCATCATTGTACCTATATTGGTCGGACTTTGTTGCTAAAACCGGATATTAGGAAATATAAGGCCCCGTTCTGCCCGCAGACCTGAAGATGAAGCCAAGGTTGCGATGTAGGCAAAACTGTAATGCAAGTGTAAGATTTGGTCAATGATTATTGTGAGTTGACTTCGTCGGTCGCGTGGAGCGATCCATCACCTTTTTAGAGCCGGAGCATGCGATGGAGGAAATTCGAGAAAAGAAGCAGGAAATCCGTGATGAGATGGCGCGCAAAATGGTTTCCTTATCCCCAGAACAGATCGGCGAGAAAGTCAAAGCCATTGAGAACCGTCTTTTTGAATTCGCCAACTTTCTGGAATCGCGAATCGTCTTGTTGTACACGTCGGCCCCGGGTGAAGTGGATACGGCGGGAATCATCCGGCGCAGCTTTCTTTACAACAAAATTATCGTCCTGCCCTCATTTGATCCCGCTACCCTGAAGGCCCGCTTGTTCAAAGTGGATGACTTGGACAAGGATCTGATCCAGGGACCGCGCGGGAATCTGGAACCCAATCCCAAACGGTGCAAAACCGTCCCATTGGACTGCTTGGACATCGCCCTGGTGCCGGGTCTGGCCATGGATGAAAAAGGCGGTCGCGTTGGATTGGGCATGGGGAGTTATGATTATTTGATCCCGGAGCTGCCGATCACGACCCGCAAAGTCGGTTTGGTTTTTGAGACCCAGATTGTTTCTTCCATTCCCATGGAAAGCCATGACAGACATGTGGATATCGTAATCACCGAAAATCGGATCATTTATAAAATATAAATGAACCACCGGAGATCGCCACCCCAGGTAAGTGAATTTATACAGCCATGTGCACCGGTGCCCTACTCCCCGCCCCGGCTTTTACGCATTTCCGCACCTCAGCCTAATGCACCGATTCCTCGGAGTCGGTGCATATTACAAACCCTCCTCTGCATGCCCCGGGCCTATCCGCAGCATTTTTCACCAAACCAAGAGACTGACCGAGCTAATCGATCATCGAATATTTCCGGCGGGTGTAATCGCGCGGAAAAGCATCGAAATGCCACCATTCGATGGTGAGGACATGCCATCCCGCGTCGCGCATGGCGGTTCTCATGATGAGGCGGTTTTGGATGTGCTGTTCGCTGAGCTTGCCTTCCTGGAGAAATTTCACTTCCAGGCTCGGCTGCGCCAGGGGTCCGAAAAAGTCGATCGCGGTCCCCATGTCCAGCCGAGCCTGAGTTTCCATATCATAGAGGGTCACATCCACCGCCGCCCCAAAGTTATGCATGGATCCGGAGTGCGGGTTCGCGACATAGGGCTGCATGGCCGTACCGGCGACGATTTTCCACATCTTGTGCTGGACCGACCGCGGCCTTGCCGCGTCGAGCACGAGGATGCGCAGGTGGGGATAACGCTCTTGGAGGATCCGGGACGCCTTGGCGAGCTTCCTGGCCGCTTCCGGGTGGAGGTACGCGCGGGCAAGCTCACCGTATGCGCTGGCCCCCATGAAGTTGTCCGCCCTGGCGTACTTCAGATCGACCCTGATGGAGGTATCCAGCAGGCGGACATCGACAAGGCCTGCCTGAATGAGCCGCTCCTCGAGCGGTGAAACCACATCTGGTTCCAAAGGTTCGGCAACGGGCCGGGCGACGGAATTCGTTTCCTGGGCGACGGCCGCCGGGGAAAAAGGGAAGCTCAGCATTATGCAGGCGGAAAGGATGGACGCGAAACTTTCGAAATATCTTTTAGTGGAACGATGGTGGATCATGGAACGTGTGTCTGCGCTTCTTTCGATCAGCGGTGCTGTTGTGAAAGCCATTCAAAGCCCGCATTATAAACGATGTCGTGTCCGCCGTCAAACAGGATAAGCGTGGCGTCCATGGAAGAGCGCCTGACCACGACGGGCAGGCCGGCTTCCTCAAAAAAGCGGTTTTTTTGCCCTTGCCCCTGGAGTCCTTCAGGCAGTTTCCCGGTTTCATCGAGGAAGCGGTAATCCGCTTCCGCTATCTTATGGCCATCCCCGGCAAGATCATTGAAGGCCCGGATGGCATGCGAAGGGGGAACGAAGGGATCGTGGATCCCTCCGCTGATGAAAACCTTCAGGCCTTTTCCGCGCGCGCCGACCAGGTAAGCAGAAGGACTGCGTTTCCTGCACTCCGCTTCGGCCTTGGCGTCGCTGTTGGGTTTTCCGCCGCAGGAGGCCTCCATATCGTTGCGGTATTGTTCGGCGTAATAAAGTCGTGATTGCATCAAACCTGAGTACCAGTCCTTCAGATCGTATACGGGAACCCATATCACAGCCGCAGAGAACTGTTCCGGATAACGACCGATCATGATAAGCGACATCATGGCCCCGCCCGAAAACCCGGCCAGATAGATGCGCTTATCGTCCACCGGCGCGTGCGACTTGGCGTATTCGAGTGCATCGAGCACATCCCGGATTGCTTTTTCGGAAGCGGTGGCCCCTGCATGGTCGAATTCGCCGCGGTAATCGGGATGGATGAAAATCCAGTCGTTTTTTTCGGCGAAAACCCCGTAAGGAATCCCATAATGCTGGATATAGTCGGCGCTCCAGCTATGCAGCACCAGGAGCAGCGGCTTCTTTTTCCTTGATCCCGAATGGTACCAGAGCGCCGGTTGGGCCGGCTCGGCGTTTTTTCCGGGGATTGAAATTTCAACCACCTTCGGCGCGGCCCGCCGCCAGGCCTCACGTTTGGGCAAGTCGCGCAGCGAAAGCTCCGCAACTTGTTTGAATGAGATGTATTCCCGGACAAACTGCGTTTCGGTCTTTTCTTTTTTCCATAAACCGAAAATAAACAGCAGTCCCAGAGATAACAAAAAATAGATGCGCGCGTGTTTTGAAAGCTTCATGTGACCAGGTCTCTCACGATCGGAATCAGACGAAGAACAAAAACCGCAACCAGGGAGAAACCGAAAATGCTCAAGGCAAACATGGGCAAACCCAGGGCCGGGGAAATTTCGATGCCGAAGGCGCTGGTATGATCGATGGTGAAACTCAGGCGTCCGTCGCGGAGCAGTTCCAGGACCAAGGCATGCACCAGGTAAATGCCGAATACGCTCATCCCCACCTGCTGGAGAATTTTTGGTGAATTCATCCGAATCCGTTCATCTCCGCCGGCGGTGATCTCCCTGCGGGTATTGAAGATGCTTTTCACGAGGACAAAAAGCCCCAAGCTCATGGCCAGAACGGTGATGCTGAAATATTTATAGAAAAAGGGGTGGAATTCTCCCCTTTCCCGGCTTATCCAATAGGTCCCGAAAACAGTGCCCCCTGCGCCGGCCAGGAAGGCCAGCAGCACCATGGACCGTTTCCCCCCCGAGCGGACATGAAAGTCCCGGAGCATGTAGCCGAGAAGAAAATAGCCGGAAAGTCTGAGCGCCGAGTAGTCGTCCATGTCCGGGGTAAAGTAGGTGTCGAAGGGCAGCGGTTTGTCGATGATCGGCAGAACAGATGCCCAGATGACCCACAGGGCGATGAGATACCAGGTGTATTTCCTCGGTGAATAGTTCAAAAAGGCGCCGGCCGCCGGCGCAAGCAGATAAAGGATAATCAGCATATAGACAAACCAGAGATGGTAGTAGATCGGCTCGGTAAGCAGCATCCGGAAAAAGCCGGAAGGCGCCAGCGCATCCCCCTTGACATGGATGCGATAGAAAAAATAGACCGCGCTCCAGACCAAAAAGGGCACGAGGATTCTTCGCACGCGCAGGAAATAAAAGTGTCGCAGCGGAGCTTGTGCGGATTGGTGCAGCACCAAGGCGCCGCTGACCATGACGAACAGAGGCACACACCAGCGGGTCAGCGAATCGTAGATGTTGCCGATCCACCATTGCCGTGAATTTTCAAAAGGAACCAGAAGCGGCGCGGATACATGCAGGAGAATGACCCCCAGGATGGCGAGTATTTTCAAAATGTCCGCCCAAAGCAAGCGCATCGAACTTTCCCAATACGGGTTATCTTCCTCTTCCGCGGCCTGAGGGTCGATATTGAATTCGTTAAAAACATTGCTGTTCGCACCCCGAAGTGGACTCAGGAGCAATAATACAGGTGTGAAACCTCGAAATAACATCCGGCCAATCCTGTATCCGCAAGGGCTTTGCCCAGAACTCAGCCTGTGTGGCCATACCATCTTCAGGCGGCGCGCCTGTACAACCTGACCAACGACAAAGGCGCTTGCGATATGGTCAGGTATCCGAAAAAAGAAACCGCGGTTTAGTGTTTTTGGAATGCGCTAACTGGAGAACAAAGAAACCGCACCCAGCGTTGTGGATTCTTTGTAGGCACGCTCTTTTTGCAGTGGATGCTGCCTGAAAATGCACCCTGCTTGAACAAAGCGGATACAAATCAATTATTTACCCCATTCATTCGGCATCGGCATGTAATTAGAATCTGTTCTGGGGCTTGCTGCATTCGGCCTGAATGCTCCGATGGAGCGGGCAGGCAATGAAAGCGCCAATTAGGGTGTGGTTCGTTTCTCCAGGGCCACGGCCGGCCCCAAACCATGCCCTGCACCCGCTGCATTGGGCTGAAAGCAGATTCAGGCTGCCGCAGTCAACATACGATTTATCTTCCCCCGGAATTCTCGAAAGGAGAAACTCATGACCATCCAATGGTTTGAAGATATTGGTTCGGATGATGTACCTCAAGTGGGCGGCAAGAATGCTTCGCTGGGAGAAATGATCGGAACCCTAAAAGAAGAAGATATTCGTGTGCCCGACGGCTTCGCCACGACGGCGGAGGCCTATAGGCGGTTTTTGGAAGAAAATGAAATACAGGATCGCCTTGAGAAGTTAATCGACGAGCTTCATCGGGGCAAAGCCTTGCAGCAAGTCGGTCGCTCCATACGTAAGCTTTTCCAGCAGGCCCGTTTTCCCGACACGATCGCCGGAGCGATTCGAGAGGCATACCGCGAGCTGAGCCGGAGATACGCTGAGGATGAAACCGATGTGGCGGTACGCAGCAGCGCCACGGCCGAAGATCTGCCGGAGGCCAGTTTTGCGGGACAGCAGGAAACGTTCCTGAATATCCGCGGAGAGGACGATTTGCTGGACGCCTGCCGCCGGTGCTTTGCCTCGTTGTTTACCGACCGCGCCTTGAGCTATCGTGAAGCACATGGTTTCGACCATATGAAGGTTGCCTTGTCGGTCGGTGTCCAGAAGATGGTCCGCTCCGATTCGGGAGGCGCCGGGGTGATGTTCACCTTGGACCCCGAAACCGGCTTCCGCGATGTCGTGATCATCAATGCCGCCTGGGGGCTGGGCGAGAATGTCGTCGCCGGAACGGTCATTCCGGATCAATACACGGTTTTCAAGCCGCTTCTTTCAAAAAGAGGGCTCAGGCCGATTATCGGCAAAAGTCGGGGTGAAAAGGAGAAAAAGAGGGTGTATGCCGAGGGCGGCAACCGCACCACCAAAAACGTAGATACCTCCAGCAAGGAAAGAAGCGCATTCGTGCTGCAGGACGAAGAAATATTGAAACTGGCGCGTTGGGCCGTTTCCATCGAGACACATTACGGCAAACCCATGGATATCGAGTGGGCCAGGGACGGCCGCAGCGGTGAACTGTTTATCGTTCAAGCACGACCGGAAACGGTTGAATCGCAAAAAACGGCCCAATCCCTGAAAACTTATACCCTCAAGGAGAAAGGCGAGCGACTGCTTTCGGGATTGAGTATCGGCCAGGCCATTGCCGCAGGAAAGGTGAGCCGCCTGATGAGCCCTGAACAGATGGACCGCTTCGAAGAGGGCGCCGTCCTGGTGACTGGAATGACCGATCCGGATTGGGTGCCGATCATGAAAAAGGCGGCGGGCATCATCACCGATATGGGGGGACGCACCAGCCATGCCGCCATTGTCAGCCGGGAACTCGGGGTGCCGGCGATTGTCGGCACGGGCGACGCCACGGACGTGCTGACAGACGGGCAGGAAGTCACCCTCTCCTGCGCCGAAGGCGATGAAGGGCACGTCTACAAAGGAACTCTGCACTACGAGGAACACGAAGTGGATCTCGAGGCGGTTCCCAAGACGCGCACCCGCATCATGATGAACATCGCCAGTCCGGCGGGGGCATTTCGGTGGTGGCGACTGCCCTGTGAAGGCATCGGCCTGGCGCGCATGGAGTTCATCATCAACCATGTCATCCGGATCCATCCCATGGCCCTGCTGCATCCGGAACGGGTGGAGGATGCGGGGGAACGCGCGCAAATAGAATCTTTGACCAGGGGATTTGAAAGTAAATCCGAATACTTCATCAGCCATTTGGCCCAAGGGATCGCCAAGATCGCCGCCTCGCAATTTCCCCATGATGTCATCGTGCGCATGAGCGACTTCAAGTCGAACGAATATGCCAACCTGATCGGCGGAAAAGCGTTCGAACCGCACGAAAACAATCCCATGCTCGGCTTCCGCGGGGCCTCGCGTTACTACAGCGAGCGCTACCGGGACGGATTCGCCCTGGAGTGCCGGGCCGTCCGCCGGGCCCGCGAGCAGATCGGCATGCACAATATTCAGATCATGATCCCGTTTTGCCGCACCCCCGCAGAGGCGGACAAGGTCCTTGCCGTACTGGCGGAAAATGGCCTCAAGCGGGCAGAAAACGGGCTGCGGGTGTATGTCATGTGCGAAATTCCCTCCAATGTGATTCTGGCGGACGAATTTTCCAAACGCTTTGATGGTTTCTCCATCGGCAGCAATGATCTGACCCAGCTGGTCATGGGCGTGGGGCGTGATGCCGAGGAGCTCGCGGAGCTCTTCGACCAGCGCAACGAAGCCGTCAAGCGCATGATCCGGCATTTGATACCGGAAGCGCACCGGTTTGGCCGCAAAGTGGGCATCTGCGGACAGGCGCCCAGCGATTACCCCGAATTCGCCGCCTTTCTGGTAAGAGAAGGCATCGATTCCATCTCGCTCAACCCGGACAGCGTGATCCCCGTCAAAAAGCGCGTGGCGGAGGTGGAACGGGAATCCTCGTGACGAAAGCACGGAGGTATCTCCCGTGCCCTGGTACGCATATTCCTAAATATTATGACGTAACTATTCGGGGTCGCAATCGAATTCGATATCGATTCCGATACCGACCCCGAGGCCGACCAATTCACCGACTAAGCAAATCCCCCAAAGCGGGTACGTTAGTGAAGGCAAGATTATACGTCACTGAATTTTATGCCTTCGAGCACTTAGATGAAGAAAAAAATGGCCAAAATCGCAAATTCGGAAGGCCAAGTCATGCCGCGCCCTGTCCGGCATACGCCCGCTTGATTTCTGCAATGTCGATTTTCTTCATTTGAAGCATTGCCTTCATGGCCCGTTGTGATTTTTCAGAGTCCGGATTGCCCACCAGTTCGCTCAATATTTTGGGAACGACCTGCCAGGACAAGCCGAACTGGTCTTTCAGCCAGCCGCACTGCTGTGCCTGTTCATCTCCGCCTTGGGAAAGCTTTGCCCAGTAATAGTCCACCTCTTCTTGCGTGTCGCAGTGCACTTGAAACGAAACAGCCTCATTGAAATTGAAAAACGGTCCGCCGTTGAGTGCGACGAACGGCTGCCCGTCGAGCTCGAATTCCACGGTCATGACCGTCCCAGCCTCCCGGCCGTGAATCTCGTAGCCCTCTTTTCCATAGCGGGTGATTCTTCCGATTTTCGAATTGTTGAAGATGGAAGTATAAAAACCGGCCGCCTCCTCGGCCCGGTCATCGAACCACAAACAGGGGGTGATTTTTTGCTCGATATGCATTGGAATTCTCCTTTTGAATTAAAAAATACCAAGGCCCACAGCCTCAGGTTCCACGAAAAACGACCTCGATTGAGGCAGGCAAAAATCGTCGTTTGGGGGCGAAAATGCCCCATCGCGGTTGCCTTGAAAGCAAAGCCGTTGCCCCACCATCGGCTGGGGTGATTTCATATACCGCTTGGGGCGAGGCGGTATTCAAGCACCGTCTCGATTTGCTCGAGAACCTTCGCAAGCCGTTGCGCGCTGGAGGCGTCAATACTGCGCAATCCCATGCTGTGACTGAGTATGCGACCCTCGCCGTCGAGGCGATAGCTGAAATTGGCGATGCTGAAACCCTGGCGCTCGATCAACGCGCGCAGGTCCTCTTCCTTCATGGCAGCCTTACGCTGGAAGCGTACATTGAAGTAGTAATACGACTGGGTGGGTATGCGCGCCTCGATCCAGCGGAACAAGGACAACACTCCCAGCGTGAGGACCACCGACACCGCCAAGGCAAAATAAAATCCTATTCCGGCGAGAATGCCCATAGCGGCAGTTATCCAGATCGATGCGGCAGTGGTAAGTCCCCGGACCGACAGACCTTCTTTTATGATCACCCCGGCGCCTAAAAAACCTATGCCGGTCATGATGCCTTGGGCCATCCGGGTGGGGTCAAGCCGGATCGTGTCCACCGCCGCTCGTGTCCAATGGGCCTGGTACACAGTTACCAGCATCAGAATACTGGAGGCAGTGCATACCAACGCATGCGTTCGAAAACCGGCCGGCCTGCCGTGAAACGAACGTTCGTAGCCGATCACCGCCCCCGCCAGCAGCGCGGCCAGCAATCTCACGACCATCTCCAGGTCATCCGTGTTCAAGTTCAAATTCACCTGATGCTCCTCGTATCTCTCCCGTTCTCCGGTACCGTCCAATGTGTTCCTTCGAAGTAGATGTGTATGCACTTGTCCCCGGTTGTGCAATACGGGCTTCACCGCCCATGAGCGGCCGGCTCTCGTAAACCCGGTGCGCGTTCGAGCAGATGACGGACCCATTCAGTGCCCGCATTGCGATCCAAGCGGCGACCATTCCCGGCACGATGATCCTCTGAAAAGATGGGTGACCTGGAGGATGCTGATATTCGAGTCGGGAAATCACCAGGGGTGCACACCTATCCCCGTATGGCAGGCGTATGAAGTTTCACTCATACGCTACGTGCTGGACGGCGCAGGATAGACCGAGAAAAACGCTTCCCCGGTTGCTGTATTCTGTGCCGCGATTATTATTTACTTGCACACTAAAGTTAGCTCTCCAGGTCGGCGCCGCGTGAAGTGCGCTTCACGTACAAAGGGCTGGAGCGACGATGTGCATCATCCCAAAGGCGCGGCTGATCTGACGCCAAAACGGAACCGGTGAACCGCTGGGCTCTTTGGAACGCGGCACCTCCGCTCCCAGCGGCACACGCAGTCGGCCGTGCATAACAGGTCAGGCGGAGCAAGCACGTATCCGCCTCAAGGAGCAAGCGATGAAACATACAACCCATAAAACCATGAAAGCCGTCGCCATCGACCGCTTCGGCGGACTTGAGACAATGCGCCTGCAAACACTCCCGGTGCCCGAAGTCGGACCGGACGAAATTCTGATCCGCGTTGAAACAGCGGGTGTGGGCGTTTGGGATCCCTTCGAACGCGAGGGGGGATTTGCCAGGGTGTACGGAGTTGCGCCAAAATTTCCTTACGTGCTCGGCACCGATGGCGCTGGCACGGTCGCAGCGGCCGGTCGGGACGCCAGCCGATTTAAGGAAGGCGATCGCGCGTACGGCATGAGCCTCATCAGCCCCAAAGGCGGTTTCTATGCCGAGTACACCGCCGTCAAGGCAGACAACGCCGCGCTGATCCCCGGCCAATTGACCATCGCGCAGGCCGGTGTGATGCCGGTGGATGCGATGACCGCTTTGCGCGGTCTGGACGACACGCTGGGGCTGAAGCAGGGCGAGTTGCTGATGATCTTCGGCGCCAGCGGCGGCATCGGACACCTGGCCGTGCAACTCGCCAAGCGGATGGGCGCCCGCGTGTTTGCGGTGGCATCGGGCGATGACGGCGTTGCCCTGGCCCGGCGGCTGGGTGCCGATGCCGTCGTGGACGGACATAAAGATGACGTAGCGGCCGCCGCACGGGATTTCTCGCGGGGTGGTCTCGATGTCGCGTTGCTGACAGCCGGCGGCGCGGCGGCCGATCAGGCGCTGACCGCAATGCGCCCCGGCGGTCGCGTCGCCTACCCCAACGGCGTGGAGCCCGAGCCTGCGAGACGCCCGGAATTCAAGGTCGACAGCTATGACGGGATGCCTGACCCGAAGGCCATCGAGAAGCTCAACCGCCTGATCGCGTCCGGTCCGTTCGAGGTTCACATTGCGCGCACTTTCCGGCTGGACCAAGCCGCCGAAGCGCACCGCATGCTGAACACCCACTTTCTTGGTAAGCTCGCCCTGCGCACGACGATGGAAGCGATCGCATGAGGAAAACAACCGCTTTGTACAGGAGGTATTAAAATGCCGGCAAAGAGTCCTGAAGAAATTTGTGGTCTTTTTCAGCAGTACATGGCCGCCGGCGATATCGACGCGGTGCTTGGCGTCTATGACCCGCAGGCGGTCTTCTTGAATCAATCCGGTGAAGTAAAGAAAGGCCTTGAAGGCCTGAGGCAGGAGCTTGCCCCTTTTGCGTCTCAGAAGGCTTATTTTGAATTTAGGATAAGGCAGGTCATCCGGACTGGCGACATCGCGCTGATGCATACCGAGTGGAAGGTGTCCACGTCCCGGCAAATGAACGTATATGCGATCGAGGTTGCCCGCCGCCAGCCGGACGGTACATGGCGCTGGCTCATCGGCGACCCTTTTACCGTCGGCAGACAAACGTCTGCTGAAATGGCCGATGTGTCGATATGATCCTTGCACAAACGCAGATCGGCACTTTCACCTTTATCCATTGATCTTAGGATTCATCCCGATTCGCTGCGGGGCAAAGTGTGCCCGCTTACAGCCGAAATAGGCAGGGACTGTACTTCATTCAAGGGGGAGAAGCATGAAGAACACGATGATTGCCGGCATGTTGGCCGTCTGTTTGCTGTTATCGCCCGCGGGCATGCGCCCCGCAGCGGCGCAAGATCCCGGCGTGGGGCTGCCCGAGAACACCCATTCAAAACCGCAAACGCAAAAAAATGTGCTACGGACGGGGGACATCCTCGGCCGGAATGTTCTCACCGCCGAAGGCGCCGTGCTCGGCACCATCGAAGACCTGGTGCTTTCCGAAGCCGGCCGAATCGGCTACCTCGTAATGAAAATGGATGAACGGCTGATACCGATCCCCTGGGAACTGTTGAGACAGCCGGCCGGCAGCGGGGACTCACCGGAGTACATCCTTCATATCGAGCGCCAGCGCCTGGCCAATGCACCTTCCTTTTCAGAAGACGAATGGCGCTCCCTGCGGCAGAGTGAATGGACCGAACATGTCCATTCCTATTTCGGCAACGCCTCCCGGAATCCAACCGGCCGTGGCGCACCGCGGCAGGTTCCCAGCCGATTGAGAGTCGTCGAGTGAGGTTTCGCAAACTTGATGGCGTTGTAAAAATCCGCCCGGTCGGCACCCCGAGCCCGGGGTCCAGAAAACATTGATTTTCCTGGATTCCGGCCTGCCCCCCAGGACGCAGGGAGCCGCACCGCGAGAGAATTTGGAGATTGCCGATGATAATCAAGCTTCCTGCCTGGCTGGCGGCTGCGCTGTGCCTGCCATTGCTGTCGGCCGCCGCGGCGGCCGGCATTTTCGACCAGGTCACTGTCCGGCGTTTGGAAAACGGGATGCCGGTGATCCTTATGGAAAATCACAAAGCGCCGGTGGTCACCTTTCAGGTATGGTACCGGACAGGGGCCCGCCATGACGCCTGGGGCAAAACCGGATTGGCGCATGTGTTCGAACACATGATGTTCAAGGGCACGCAAACGGTCAGCGGGGCTGAATTCTCGCGCATCATCCAGGAAAACGGCGGGCAGTACAACGCTTTTACAGCCTACGACTATGCCGGCTATTATGCCACCACGACCGCCGAACGGATCTCGATCATCATGGACCTGGAGGCCGACCGGATGCAGAATCTGGTGCTGTCTGCGGATGCCTTCGAAACCGAGCGCCACGTGGTCATGGAAGAGCGCCGTCTGCGGGTGGACGACAATCCCCAGGCGCTGCTGGCCGAGCGGCTGAATGCCGCGGCCTTCCTGGCAACGCCCTACCACTGGCCGGTGATCGGCTGGATGAACGACCTTGAGCGCCTCAGCGTGGAGGATGCCCGCGACTACCACCGCACCTATTACAATCCAAGCAACGCCTTCATCGTGGCAGTGGGCGATTTCGATACCGGGGAGCTGTTCCGAAAAGTGGCGGCCGCTTTCGGCCACATCCCGGCGGGCGAAAAGCCGCCCCATTTCAACTACCGCGAGCCCCCGCAGGCAGGCGAACGGGTCGTGCA
>QZKV01000083.1 GCA_003599575.1 Desulfobacteraceae bacterium
TGCGTCCCATCCTTTCGGGTGGTTTGCTTTTCTCTGACAATCAAGTTGGGCACTCATTATAAACCTGTCAAGCTTCCGTCCTGAAAAATAAAAAATATCTGGGGCCGCTCGGGCTCGCTTCCAGGCAGCGACATGCCCTTTCCTCACCTGCCTGCCGGTCTGTATGTTGAGACCGCGTCACCGCATGAATGGGCAAAGAGCAGGGTGAAGACCATCCCGATGCGGGGAGTCCTCCTACCACGTCCGGATCTCTGCACGTCTGTCACGATAAATTCAGGGATACAGCGCAAACAGGTAAGGCTTCAATTCTTCAGCGATTGCTCGAAATCCTGGCTCATTCTTTGAAGCTCGGGGATGAGCATACCGACCCTGTTCTCCGATATTTCCAGTGCCCTTTGTATGGTCCCAGGCTGTTTCTCGAGCAGGCTTTGTCCAGCGGGTGATTTAAAAAACTTTATCATCCCCTTGAGCTCTTCGAGTGTATACGTACTTGCAAACAATGTTATGTACTCGTTGTGCATCTGCTCGAAATCCATAATTTCGAGCACTTTACCTTGGACTTGCTTTTGAAATGCGGTCGCCTCATCTTTCTTGTCATCGGGAACATCCATCTGCGCCACGACCTGATCCTGGATTTGCATGACCTGGGCCCTGATCTGGTCCACCAGTCTGTTCACATGGGTCAACTCCATGAATTCCTTGGCAAGTTCGGTTTTTTCATCTCCGAAAGCCGCCAACGGCATAAGCAAGATCAAGCAAAACAAGATAGATTTTAATTTCATGGTTTTCCTTTCATCCGACGCTTCGCTGATCGCGGCCGGATCAGCGACGAACATGCCACCCTAATTCCATGCATGCCGCAAACCCGGGTTTTCCATGCATGCCGCAAACCGGATGGCGCCGGCACGTGGCAAAATTCGGTGATATCCAAAACTCCATAAGGGTTCTAATAAGGCAGTTCCCATGCAGCGTCATCCGGTCGATCGCAAAAATCAGCACCATCCTCGGCCAATATCGATTGAATCCCGTATCCCGCCGGAGTTCGCAAAGAGCGAGGGTGGCGTGGCCGGCGGGGCGCCGCCCCTTGCGCAAGACAGCGAAAGAACGCCGGGATTACGCCGCTTTAAAAGACGCTGCCGTCAATCAAGTTCCCCGGCATAAAGTCCCCCTTTGAAAAAGGGGGGACTTTGATCGCGCTATAGGGGTGGGAGAGCTTGGTTGCCCAAGCTCTCCCCCTTGCGCTGATTCCCAAACCCCGGCTTGGGAACGTTCCGGGAAGCTCCAGCTTCCCCTCTTTGCGCTTGGCCGTGTCAAAGATCGCCGAAAAAGCGGTGAAAACCGGTATGCACAATGCGTGCGGATAAAGGAGGGTTTACTGCTCGTTCAAGGCAGACCTGGTCACCACGCGACCGATGTTCGTTCCCAGGTCAGGCATCCATGGGCTGCAAGCGCGGGGTAGCCATCTTTGAATCACATCGAAGAACGAAATCAAAGACATCAAGGGAGAGGCATAGATCAAGATCCTCTTCAGGCAGCCAGGGGTACGCCGGGCTCCGGAATCTTTCCCCTGTTGCGGATTGTCTGATCCGCTGCGCCACCTCCGCAAAATTCAGCTCTTTTCCGGTCACCCGGCCGCTCAGGAATTCCGCGCAAAGGGTATCTTCTTCACATTCCTGTTGAGCCTCCCACCCCATGCATACGAACGAGAGGGTCCTGGGCATGGCTTTTTGGATATAGCGAACGATGGCACCGGCGTTTACGAACGCCCCCGTCAAAATCTCATCCGCGCGGCCTGCGTTGATGATCCCCTGGGTTCCAGCGCTTGTGCGCTGAATCACGCTTTTGGAAACGGATCGGCTGGCAAGTATTTCACTCGGGGAATTTCCCAAGTCGAATCCTTCGGGTTTGCGGCCTTTCACCTCTCCCACGAGATGGCAACCCGGCAGACGTTCGCGCAGGCGAAATGCTTCTTGAATGGTACCGACGGTGAAAATTTCTCTTGTACCCCGTGAGGCCAGGAATGCAGCTGTTGAGAATGCACGACAGACATCGATCACAACCGTGAGACCGGTGGCATTCTTAGCGCCATCGACCAGGTGAAGTATTCGGATTTCCGGATTCATGAATGCGCCTCGCTACGAAACATAACTCAAAACTGTGGGGGCGGCATGGGTCCCGCCGGCAACGGGAGCCCGGCACAATCCTTCACACCGATATTTCTCCTACAAGATAGGTGACTGCATGCCCCCCAATCTCGACGCGCTCACCAAGATCCCTGCATATCAGTTCCGGCTCACTTAGCAGCGTTCAATTGACTGCCCTTGCAAAATAATCAGCCATCTTCCATGCGGCCCGCGCCGCCCTGCCCACGGTGGGGTAAAACGGCACCCTGAGCTCCAGCAATTTTGATCTCAGCCTGCAAAGCAATTCCCATTTCCAGTCGGCGAATTCTTCACATCCCAGACTTTTGTCGGGAACAACCGCCAGCATCGGTTTGATAAGCCGGGTGTCGATTTTAAATTGCGCCAGAATATCTTCCAGAGTTATTTTCTTCTGGTGCTCATGGTGGGGGTCCATCATCAGGGCGATGAGCAGATGAAAATCCGGATGCTTGCCCATCAATTCCAGGCAGTGACCCGGAGTAAAGTCGGATCGGTCGCGGATGGACATATCGGCCGGATTATCGATCCAGTCCCATATTTTACTGCCGCTTTGCTTGAGTTCCTCGCGGATATCCATGGGAAGCGGGATGACCCTCAGTCCGGCGGCTTCGCACAGATCCGCCGCCAGAACGCTGGCGCCGCCTCCGCCGCCGGCTATGCCCACGTTAAAGCCTTTAATGGGATTCAAAAACGTGAAAGTCGTGGCGATGTCGAGCAATTCCTCCATGCTTTCCGCCACGACGGCGCCCGATTGGCGGACCATGGCGGTCCATATCTGCTTTGACCCCGCCATTGAAGCGGTATGCGAAGAAGTCATCCGGGTTCCGGACTCTCCCACACCGCCTTTCAGAATAATCACAGGTTTTGCGGGGGTTATATATTTCAACATCGCGCAGAGCCTCGAGCCGTCCCTGACCCCTTCCACATACATCAAAATGCGTTCAGTCTCAGGATCATCGGCCATGTGCTCCAGAAAATCGCATTCGTTAAAATCGATCGCATTGCCGTAGCTGATGGCTTTGCTGAAAAATACGCCCCTGAGGGCTGCGTACCTGCAAACATCTTCGGCCATCTGGCCGCTTTGGGAAATAAACCCCGTGGAGCCCCCATTGTGGGGCAGCGCATCGGAAAAGGATATCCCCTTTCCAGGATAGAAAAGCCCCATGCAATTGGGCCCGATGAGTCTTATCCCGGCGGCCCGGGCGGCTTCCAGTACCTGTCTTTCCAACTCGATCCCTTCAGGGCGTCCGGTTTCACTGAAGCGTGCGGTGAACAGGTGGATCGCTTTTACTCCCTTTTGACCGCAATCCCGTATCATCTCCAGCACCGCATAGGCCGGCACCGAAGAAATGACATAATCGACCGGACCGTCAATATCCCTGATATTCGCGTAGGCCTTCAAGCCGGCGATTTCCGCATGCTTCGGATTTACTGGATATATCTTGCCGGGAAACCCATATTCGACCAGGGAACGCACAAATCCGTTTCCCATCGTTTGCTCATTGTTGGTGGCGCCGATAACGGCAATTGAACCCGGGTTCAGGATCTCTTTCAACTCATGAGAATGCATTCCTACCTCCTATTGGGGGACGTCCATCCTATTGGGGGACGTCCATAAATTCATAAATAAGGTTATATGCATCCTTGTTTTCAATTCATCTTCTATACCAATGACCGCAGTCACCACCACGTTATGAATTAAGGCGTTCTTGTTAAGAGAAGTCGAAGTACTACTTCCCCCAAGCAGCATGATCAATGTATCATCGCATTAAAAAAATTAACCTCCCGGTGGTATAAGGCCGCCAAACAACAGGAGGTTATTGGTATGGACGAAGCTACCAGGTATGGAAATTTTTGTCAATTTCGGGCCAACCCGCGGCTCCAAAATCATTGGATGCCGGCATCGATGTGGCCGAGGACAGACAGCATGCTTTTTAGGCGACCACAGGCAGTGCATTAAACCCAAACGCCGGTCGCTTCAAATCGCTGCAGGCCGATCACGGTCCTCCCAACAGGCTTCCTTGCGGGACCTTTCGCTGACTACATTTATGTCCCGTTTTCACGGCTACCCACCGGATCGATTAGGGGTAAACCTCCCTTCCGCCGGTATCCCTGACAAGGAGCTGGATGCGATTGGAGATGACCGCGTGATGCAGGACGCTCAAACCGACCAAAGCCATCACCGCTTGTCTCTGCTGGATTAAACAGGTTTTTCTTTTTATGCTGCGGGTAATGTGAAAGAAATACTCGGGCATGAAATGCCTGCTTGCCCTTGGCAGATTGATTGCTTTGAAACCACTTCTATCCAGAAGTCAATTTCACCCCCTCGATGTTCTTTCCCCTATTCCCCGCTCTTTTCTAAGAACAGGGCAATCAACCGGCCGTCTTTGGCAGCGATGTATAAAACCTGATTGCTCAGCGCCAAGTGCCCGCCGACCGGATAAGCAAAGACTTCGGCATGGGTGATCAGGCTGACGGCATAGGTCGTGTCCTCAGTAGATGCGAATAGAAGATCTTCGGCCACTACCAGGTTGTTGGTCAGGCGGCTTGATGCCGTGGGCGTCCAGTGCCACCGCAGGTTCCCGGTTCTTTCGTCGCGCGCCTGCACCGCTCCATTGTTGACGGCATAGATGACACCCGGTCCCAGCGCCAGTTGGCCCTGGAATTCGCCTTTGATTTGCCAGCCGATTGTACGGCGGGCCAAATCGAAACTGATCAGGCGCCCGTCCTGGATGACCAGCACGTTTCCAAGGTGACCGATCACCGGCGCTCCATCCATGCGCCAGCCATTCCTTTCAAATTCGGGATCCGGGATGCTATAGTCGACAAAGCCGGTGGCGCGGTTACTGACATACAGCGCGGCCTGGATATAGGTAAAAACACGGTCCTGATTCACTGCCGGGGTGAAATCACCATATTGGCTTAAGTCCAAAAACCAGATCTGCGTCCCATCGGTCGCATTAAAACCATATGCCCCGCTGTAATAGCCGCCTCCCATATAAATGCCTTCGGCAAAGGGTGTCGGCGCAAAATAGCTTGACCATCCGTCGTCATGGGCCGATTTAAATGCAAACGAAGCGTCCGCGGCATTATAGGCCCACAGAAAGGAATCCTTAAATCCGCCCGTCTGCAGGTAGATCCGGCCGCCGGCATAGGCGGGTGGGCTGATAAAATCGACTGCAAAGGATTGCTCCCACAGGACCGTGCCGTCGGCCTCATCCATCACGTAAAGCCTTAGATTGTCAGACCAGTCATTCATGGTCGCATAGATCCGTCCGTCGCCGGCGGCGATGGGGTTCAGCCCCGATCCATTTCCCAGTGTGACCGCCCACCGCTCGCTGATGGTTGCGAGGCCGGCGATCAATGGCACATAACCGGTGTGGGCGGCGTTGCCCTGGTAGGTGCCCCAATAAGCGGCGACCGGCCGGGAGCTGCTGTCCCAGGGATCGGTCCCGTTGTATACTTCCGACAGCGTAAGGTAGCCGTCTCCATCCTGATCGGACGTCACATCAGCCGCATCCAACGGATCAAATCCGTGGGCAAGCTCTAGATAGTCCGAAAAATGGTCACCATCCGTATCGTCTGAAAGTGGATCGGTGCCCAGGGTGTGGACCTCGTCACCATCGGTCAGTTCGTCCTTATCGGTATCCGCATCGTGGGGATTGGTTGAAAGGCCGAATTCGACTGCGTTGATCAGTCCGTCGCCATCCCCATCGATTCCGGAATCGTCCTTCAGCGGGTCCAGCCGGTTGATCACTTCCCAGCCGTCCGGCATCCCATCGTTTTCGCTGTCGGCATTGTCAGGATAGGTGCCATAGGTATTGACTTCCGCGCTGTCGGGCAACCGGTCGTTATCCGTATCAGGCTCTACGGCAATGGAAATCAAACGCCCGTCTTCGGTGGCAATGGTTAATGCGCCTTCATTGCCCAAGGCCAGATGGCCGCCGGCCGCATAGGACCAAACATCGGTTTGGCGGGTCAGGTCAATCGCATAGGTCGTATCCGCCGAGGCCGCAAACACAATGTTTTCAGTTGCCACCAGGTTGCTTGTCAACCATGCCTGAGATGACGGCAGCCATCTCCACAACAAATCGCCGTTGCTTTCATTGCGCACCTCCAGGGCGCCGTCATTGAGCACATAGATGACGCCGGGTCCCAAAGCTAGATGTCCTTGAAAACCCGCGGCAATTTGCCAGCCGACGCGGCGCGCGTTCAAATCAAAACTGATCAACTGCCGGCCTTGGATGGCCAGCACATTGTCCAAATGGCCCAATACGGGGGGCCCGTCATAACCCGTACTGCCAAAATTGTTATCCGGTGCTTCAATTGCGTAGCTTACAACCCCGCTGCTGCGATCAATGGCGGCAAGGGTCGCAAACGAACCTGCTTTGAATGCAAACACGTAATTTTCATCTGCCGCCGGTGTCGATCCACCGCGACCATAGGTCTCTGCGTGCCAGAGCGGACTTCCATCCCCGGCACTGATCCCGTAGGTGCCATTTGTCTGCCCCCCCGCGGTATAGATGCCTGCTTCAAAAGGGGTAGGTGCATGAGCGTTATACAACCAGCCCTTATAGGCCGTTCGAAAGGCCGGGGCGGCGTCTTCAGCGTTAAAGGCCCACAGAAAACAATCTCCGGACCGGCTGGTTTGCAGGTAAACCCGCCCATCGGCGTAGGCCGGTGGATTCATGACACCAACATCATCCAGGTTGCGTTCCCACCAGATGCTTCCGCCTGCGGCTTCAATGGCGTATAGAACTTGCTTGCCGGTGGAATTTTTGGTTGTAACGAAGATGCGTCCATCGCCGGAGGCGACAGGGTTCAGACGCGGTCGATCGGCCAATTGCGTAACCCAACGTTCAGAAAAATCGGCCGGATCGATAATCAGAGGCACATAGCCGGTGTGGGCGGCGTTGCCCTGGTAGGTGCGCCATTGAGAGGCGACCGGTTTGGAGGAAATGTCCCGCAGATCGGAAGCGTTAAAAATTTCCGACAAATTGCTGAACCGGTCTCCGTCTGAATCCATGCGGGCATCGGCGGCGTCCAATGGGTCCAAGCCATGGACCAGTTCCAAATCATCTCGGAGTTGATCCTGGTCTGTATCGGCAGCAAGCGGATCCGTGCCAAAAACGTTGACTTCAGTGCCATCGTTCAGGTGGTCGTCATCGGTGTCCGCATCATTGGGATCCGTCAATCGGCTGTATTCAGCCGCGTTGGACAGGCCGTCGGCATCCCTGTCGTCAGCCGCATCATTGCCAAGCGGATCCAGGTTATTGGCCACTTCCCATCTGTCATCCAATCCGTCGCCGTCGCTATCCGTGCGGTTGGGGTTCGTCAAATGGATTAGGATTTCCGCGGCATCATCCAATCCGTCGCCATCGCTGTCCGCCGCTGTCGGGTTGGTGGCGTAGGCGTTCACCTCATCGCCATCATCGATTCGATCACCGTCCGTATCGGTTTTGGTCGGGTCGGAGCCGTGCATAGAAACTTCATCACCATCGGACAGGCCGTCACCATCGCTATCGGCGACGCGCGGATCGCTCTTTGCCCGAAATTCGGCCAGCATTTCCAGACCATCGCCGTCGTCGTCGCGTGCGGCATCGGAAGGATCCTGGTCATTCAAACCATAGTAGCGTTCCCACCAGATGGGCAGCCCGTCCCCATCATGGTCGCCTTCCACATTCACTGCAATCAGGCGGCCATCGCCGGTCGCAATCAGCAGCGCCCCCTCGTTGCTCAAGGCCAAATGGCCGCTGGCGGCATATTGCCACACCTCGCTATGGGTGGTGAGGTCGACGGCATGGGTCGTCCTGGTTGCGGAGACAAACAGCAGCGTGTTGGTGACGATCAGATTGCCGGTGATGTATCCTGAAGGCGCCCGCCAACTCCACAGGAGCGCCCCGGTATCCTCCGAACGGGCTTCCAAGTTTCGGCCGTTGACGGCATAGATGGTGTTGAGACTCAACACCGGCTGGCCGCTGAAACCGGGGCCGACCTGCCAGCCGACCTCACGGCGCGCCAAATCAAAGCTGGTTAGGCGGCCGCCCTGGATAGCCAATACATTGTCGTTGTGACCGATCACCAACGCCCCGTCCATACCGCCATACAAATAAGAATCGGTGTCCGGAATGGTATACTCAACCTCACCGGTGATGCGATCGCTGACAGTCAGCGTTGCCTTTGCAAAGGTAAAGACATGGTCGTAATTCACTGCAGGGGTACACCCTTTATATATATCGCCCGGCAAATTCAAAAACCAGTTCCGAGTCCCGTCCGCTGCATTGAAACCATAAACCCCGCCGTCAGTGCCCCCCGCCGCATAAACACCGTCGGCATAGGGCGTTGGTGCGAAGCAGCACGACAATTGGTTGCCGTAGGCCGAACGGAATGCAAGGGTTGCGTCCGCCGCATTGAAGGCCCACAGGAAAGAATTCCCCCCGCTACCGGTTTGCAGATAGATCCGGCCGTTGGCATGAGCCGGCGGATTGATGGATTGGATATTCCCAAAATCCTTCATCCACACAACGCTGCCGTACAGCGCATTGATTACATAAAGCATCTGGGAATGTTTGGTTGTCGCATAAACACGATTGTCACCGGCCGTCACAGGATTCAACGCGGCCCCGTCACCCAGGGTCACCGACCAGCGGGTACTAAAATCAGAGGGATCAAGGTTCAAGGGCACATAACCATTGTGGGCGGCATTGCCCTGATAGGTGTGCCATTGCTGAAGGCGGTCTTGCGGGTCCGTCTCCAATGCCGTCAGAATTATTTCATCGGAGCTTTGGTGCCGACCGTCCGATACTGTCAGCCGAATGCGATAGGCGCCTGTCATATCGGGAATAATGCGAGCGACGGATCTATTGGAATCCGATAATTCAGCCCCGCTGCCCACCGGTTGCTCGACTACCAGCCAGGAGTATTGCAGAAAATCATAATCCAGGTCCCGGCTGGCGCGGCCGTTCAAAACAACCGCCTTCCGGTATTTCGAAAGCCGATCTGTCCCTGCCTCGGCGATGGGCGCGTTATTGTTCGAACCGCTCGCCGTCAGGGCGTGCCAAGGAACAAAGGCTTGCAGTTCGGTTGCGCCATCGAGATCCAAGTCCAATTCAATCTGTAATATCTCGCCTGCAAAAACGCTGACAATCATGCCGGCGCCGCCGGCGCCGGTAAAATGCAAACGCGCACCGGCGTCGGGATAGGCTTGGCTCATGCTTTGAAAGATAAGGGGCGCCATGGTTTCCACATCCACATAGCCGTAGCGGCCGTCAAATATGCGTCCTTCTATGCTCAGTGAAAAATGGCTGGGGTGCGTGTAGTCGTTAAAAATCCTGACAAACCTTAGGTTTTCGCTTTTTGTGAGGACTCCGGTGATGTTATTTCTGACGACCAGATTATCCGTTATCTGTTCGGTGTGAGTGGCTAAATCAATTACCCGGTGTTCGCTGCCACTGAAGTCAATGGTCCCCCCCGACCCCCTGATGCCTAACTTGACTCGGGACATGGTTGCATCGGTCTCAATGGAGTTGGCCGCATCGTAGGCATCCACCCGCAAATGAAAGCTGCCGTTGATCGTTACGCCGCCATCGGTGCAGCCGGTATAACTGACATCGATATCGCCGGTTCCGTTTTCGTAGACCACGCCGGCGTAAGTTACCCTACCCCCGGAGGGACAGCCATAAGTTTGATTCACCGGCACCGAAGCAGCCGTTCTTGCATGGGTGCTCAACCGCATCTTTTCGACCGGGATTTGGCGGTAGATCCTTTGCAGCCGGCCTATCGCAGGGGGCAATGACGAGCTGTCCGTGGTATTTGCTGAAAGCAATTTCAGGTCCGGGGCATCGCCTTCACCCAAAATATTGACCGCGATTTGCTTCGCATTTTGGGGCGTGATTACAGCTGCTTGGGACTGGCCGGTATATGCCACCGCCTGGACATCGCCACTGTCGGCGCCGCCGCCCCCACAGCCTGCAAGAAAAATGATAATTGCCCAGACACCGAAGGATTTTGCCGCAGCAGCTCGAAGATGCATGTCCGCCTCCAAGGATTGAACCGCATCGGTTCTATATTTCGGTCGTTCTTAGAAGTCATTCTTGAGGGTCATGCAAAAAGTCCCCCACGTGGCTTGCCGGACGCGGACCGCGGTCCGGGGCGGGCTTGGCGCCGGCATCCAGAAGATCTTGAATTCAGTTCCGATTACTGCCTGCGCAGAAGGATCCCTGAAGTAGTTGCTCGGCGGTCGTGCCCGCCAAAGTGATCCAGAAATTATCGAACGATCTTCGCCGGAAAGACGAATGATCGGACTTTTTGTGAATTCATCGATTGATGCATGGGAAATGCGGTTGGAGCGATACGGTCTTCCTTACAAAATAGATTCGGTTTTAACAAGTGTTTTCGCGCCCTGATGAGGACCCGACCTTCCGTATATCAGTTGGCTTGTGAGTTCCGAGGGTTTTCGGCCAGGCAGGTTGGGTGCTGCTGCCCTTGGGGAACGCCGGCAGGTTCGATGCGCGTTTTCGATGACTTTTGGTTTCTGCGGAGGTGTTTTTCGGGTTTCGTGTCCGCGTGCATGCCTATGACTAGGGCTTCTCAGGCCTTTTTGGCTGCAGCGAGTCTAAAGTACGTTGCCGTTTGCGGTAGGAATCCAGCTGCCGATAAGCAACAATTTCCCTGCCCCTATACTGCCCATATTCTTTAATAAAGGTTTGAAGGTCATTGTACGGCCCGGCCATATGCCCAGGGCGCTTGGAATCAGCGAAAAAATAGTATTTGCCATCGCGTTTGAAGCTGACCAGCCAGTGCAGCCGGAGTGTATGGCCATCGATTTGAATTGGATCGAACTCGATCATCAGATACTTGGGGTCAGCCTTCGGATCGATGCTTCTGAGCGTTTCGACCACAAATCGTGACAGGTCGATGCAGACACCCGCTTTGCTCGCGAAAAATTCGGCCGGGTTGTAAATTGGAGGCCTATTCTTCGTTTTTTGGGTCTCAGAGAGCTGCATTGCTCGCGCCCTGTCATACGAGAAATTGGCGGCAACCCACCCATTGATATCTTCCGGCGTTTTCCAAATTTGCAAAGCTTGCTCGTAAGAGCCCGCGGCCTTGAACTGCACAGTTGAATCGCGCGGATACTCCGGCTCATCAGAGGAAAGCGTTGCCGCATGAGTAAAGCCGGCAGTCCCGCATACAAAGCATAGAGCCAACAACATGAGCCCCCTGCACATTGACTTCTCCTCCAGGGCCCCTCAAATGTCCCGGGTCTGCCGCGCCGGCGAAAACGCCCCGGGACCAGGAGCTGCGTCGTACCCGGCGCCTGCCATGAGCCGGCGGTTAGACGTCTTTTGGCGGTTTATTGTACATCTGTTCACCTGACGCCCTGATCTTCTCGAGCCACATCTGCAACAGGACGCGAAGATCTTCAGCCGGTTCATAGCCAGGCTCGCTTGATGGCTCCAGTTGATCCAGGATCTCAAAAGTGAACGCACCCGGACCAAGCTCGTTCCAGTCCTTCTGCAGCGCTATATCCGGATGGGAGCCGCGCGCAAGCTGGAAACGCTGACGATTGAGGATCCCAGGAAGATTCGGGCTTGCCCCCACGAGCGACCTGCCGTTGACCGTGTTGCGCACTCGATACACGCCGGCTGGCAGAGGTGTCTCTTTATACTTCTTAATAATGTCTTTGCGATCCAGGTTTTCAATCCTTCGCAGTGTCCCGCGGTCGGCTCGAATCGTTAGCGAGCCATCCCGGAAGAACGTAGTCTGAGCGAGCCGTACAGTATTTACGGCCTCAGATCAAGTTATGCCTTGCCCGTTTCCACATCGAAGGCACCGATCGATGTTCATAACATATGGGAGCACTTTAAAAAATGAAAAGAACTTTCTTAGGTTCTAAAGACCTCTTTTTTCATACCATTACTATAACGAAAAGCTCACACGCAGCGGTTTAGCGCAGATGTACTGCTGGCGTGTGCAGCCTCGGGTCATGTGTCGAGAATGTGACCTTGAGTTAAGCTCTGGCTGAATACAATTTACCTTTACATCAAGCAAGACGCTCTGCTGTCTTTTTGAGCTCCAAAATGCCCCATTCTATCTTGTCCGGCTCATAAGCCGGGAAGGTTAATCTGATAAAAAGACCTTTCTTGCGCTTTTCTTCCTTACAATTGGGAGGGACCGCATCCCACGCAGCAGCCACACTCACCCCAACTTGTTTGGCGGATTCGATGAAGGCTGCTTCTTTATCACTTGCAATATCCCCAAGGGTGAGGGGGGCAAAAAAGCCGCCGCTGATTGCAACTGGAAAAGCTCCAGGAAACTGAGTATTAAGCGCGGTATTGAGTGCCTCCATTCTCGGTTTGTACAGTTTGAGCAAATAGTTAACGAAATTGTCATATCGTCCGGATTCAATAAAATCGGCTATGAACGCCTGCGTCGGCAGATTGGGGTTTATGCGTGTATTGGCTATAATGCCGGAGTAATGCCCCACATAATGATCTGGAACGATCATATACCCGCACTTGGTTCCCGGAGAAATAGTTTTCGTAAAAGAGCTTGTTAAAATGGGTCCCCATTCTGAAACTTCTATCGAATCACTCATTTTTCCATCATACCTAAGGGCTTGATAACAGATATCCCATACGCACTGGATACTGTGTTCCCGGCAAATGCGTTCAACCTCCTTTCGGTTCTCTTCTGTGTAGTTGATGCCCGTTGGGTTTTGATGGAACGGTATTCCGTAAAAAGCCGCGATCGTGTTCTTATTAGCCACATCTCTAAATTCGTTCAAATCGACCCCTTCCGGTGTCAATCTAACGCCGATCAAATGATGCCCATAGCACATTGCATCGATCAGTACACGATCGTAACTCGCTTCTTCAACCATGATATAGCTTTCTCTGGGCAGAGACTTGAAAAAAAGTGAAATAACCTCCAGGCCGCCGTTGCCGACGACAACCCGTTCCGGCTTAACGCGATGTAAACTGCCAATCAGATTCCGCAGTGGCTTGAAACCGGTAAAATGGCCGTATTGAAGCACATCCGTTCCATACCGCCGAATGACTTTTTCGTATCCCTCTGACGCCATTGGAATAAGGCGTGCTAAGGCTTCTTCTGCAGGAACCCCACGCAAGAAATTGATTGATTGTTTCTCACTCATCTTGTCCTTTGTGATCTCCTTTCCTTTCTTAGTGAAGCATGACATGAAACTGGGGAATAATGGGACTCCCTTAACTTATTATTCAACTTTCTGGAATAGCATTTGTAAATCCCACATTGTTTTTTGACAAGCCGACATACTGTAAAGCCGCATCAATTAATGTGCTGAAGAATGCTGCTACCGTCTTTTCACAGTAGGTAGCGGACTTTTTCAACCGATCGGCCGCAAGTACCATCATTCTGTAGAGCACTTCGATAAACGAAATATCATTTACCTCGTCACAACATGCATAAAATAGATCTCCAAACGGAAATATGGGGAAATATGGAGACGCCCTTAACTTAGGAAATATGGAAATATGGGGGGATGAGCGGCGTTCACCAGTTATGGCGAAAATAATGGTCGGCTTCTGATTTCGCGTGCTTTCTCGGTGACACCGGGCTTTTGGAAAACGGGTATTTTGTCCCCATTCCCGCGCACATCCCACCCTTGCAAATCCAGAGCCATACAGTTCTTGTGGTTCAAAAATAGATGATTTACCTACTATCCCGAAATTTGCCTGCATGGCTATACACAGTAAACCCAAAAGGAAAAAGCATGCCGATCGATCATCCGGATAGTTGCTTAGACGCCAAGCTCGGTTCCAGCCCACCGTCTGTTCCCCGAACCGTGCTTCCCGAGACCCAAGACCAGCAGAATTCACCCACCGCCAAACTGAAAGCTTTTCTGGGCTCAGGCAGGTATCGTCCACCCGAGGAGATGAATGACTACAGCGACGATTTTCGCTTGTTTGTCCCCTTGGACGGCGTGGAAACGGCCGATATGCGCCACCAGCGCGAACGGCTGCGCGATTCGGGTCATAGCGAACCTGAGGCCGCGGCGGCCCGGGATGCCGGTCCGGATGGCATTGCGCTTCCGGCCGCGTACGCCGCGAGTGACGAATGCGCTAAACCATGGGTCTCGCTGCGCGCCGATCGCTGCCCGCACCGGCATGCCCGGCGCGAAGGGTGCCGCCGCTGCATCGAGGCGTGTCCAAACGCCGCCATCGGCGCAGATGATGAAATCCCGCACATCGATCGTTCGCGATGCGATGAATGTGCTGCTTGCGTGGCCGCTTGTCCGAGCGGCGCCCTGAACATGCCTTCTTCTCCCACACAAGACCTGCTGCAGCGTCTGCGGAGCAAGTTGGCTCTCCATGCAGATCCAGGCAGGCCGCCGATCCTTGTTTATCATGACCTTCGCACGGAGCCTGCGGAAGTTGAGCTTTACCCGGGAAAATCAATCGCCGGTTTGGGGGTGCGCTCATTGGGTCTCATCGGCATGGAGAGTTTGCTGTCCGCCATGGCCATGGGGGCTTCCGGCGTATTCGTGCTGGTGGACGATGATATCGACGAGCGCATGCGCCGGCGGCTTGACCAGGAGGTTCAATGGAGCCTGGCCGTGCTGGCGGGGCTCGGATTTCCTACCGATTGCATGCGGGTTTTGAACTTCGCGCAATTGCCGGAAGCTGTTTCGGATGCGCCTGGCGCTCGTGCCGTTCCGCCGGCGCGTTATGCGTTCGATCAGCCCAAGCCGCGCTTGATCGGTCTGGCGGCCGAACACCTGGCCCGCCACGGCGCGAACCCGGACATCACCAGCGTGCCCCTTCCGGACGGCGCCCCCTTTGGGGCCGTGCGCATCGATGCTTCCACCTGCACGCTGTGTATGGCCTGTGCCGGCGCATGCAAGATGAAGGCTTTAATTCCGCTCACTGGCCAGACGCCCGGCCTGCAATTTACGGAAATGGACTGCGTGCAGTGCGGCCTGTGCGCGCAAGTATGCCCTGAAAATGCCTTGCGTGTGATTCCCCGGCTGAATTGGAACCCCGGCGCTGCCGCCGCCGTAAAGCTGCACCAGGTGGAGCCCGCGGGCTGCCTGTCTTGCGGCCGGCCTTTCGCTGCACATCAAATGATTGCCGCGATCCAGCGTAAACTGCGCGGCCACTGGATGTATGCGAGCGATGAGGCCCAAAATCGCCTGCACATGTGCGACCGCTGCCGTGTACAGGAAATATTTTTGTCTTCCCCCGGAAAAGGTACCTATTTGCCATGACCAATACAGCAACGCAAACGGCGAAGGATGTCTTTCTAAAGACCCGCACGGACACGTACGCCCTGCTGGCCGCGCTCTTGAACCAGGCGCCCGATGCCGATCTGCTTTCCCAGCTTCAGCATATCGAATGGCATGCATCCTTGCCCCAGCGCCTGATCAATGCCTGGATCGGACTTCGCAATGCGGCCAACACATACCCGGAGCACCTCATCGAAAAAGAATTTCAGTCCGTATTCGTGGGCCTGGGACAGGGAGAAGTCGTCCCCTATGCTTCGTGGTACCTGGAAGGATTGTTGATGGCCCTGCCGTTGGCCCGCCTGCGTCTGGATCTCATCAAGTTGGGCATCACACGCCGCGCGGAAGTGCATGAACCCGAAGATCACGCCGGACTGTTGTGTCAAACTATGGCCCTGCTGGGACAGCGCAGCGATATTCCACTGCAGGAGTACGCCCGCTTTTTCGACGCCCATTTGGCCTCCTGGATGTTCGACTTTTTCATCGACGTACAAAAAGCCCCCCACGCGGGTTTTTATCGCAGCGTGGCAGAATTGGGATTGTTTCTTCTTGAATGGGAACAGAACTATCTGAGCGAACACGGCCCCGCCAAAGTTCATTGAACCAAAGTATCCGGGCTTAAGAAAAAAAATAGAAGTAAGCGGGTGAACCCCGCATTGCGGGAAGCGGCCGCGAGCGCATTCCGGCAAATGCAAAAAGGAGGATCTATGCAGTCCCAACAACATCTCCCCCAACGGCGATCCTTTTTCGGTAAACTGGCCCTGCTGGGCAGCGCTCTGCTGCTGGCCCCGTTTTCGCGCCCCCGTCCGGCCAGACCGGGGAACCCGGATACTGAGCTGCAGACGCAGCAGACGGCCTACCGGCTGACGCCGCACATACGAAAGTACTATGAAACGGCCGCCAGGTAATACTGGCCAACGGCAAACAACGAACCCAGGTCTATGGCAGTCCGCCAGGGGAGAATGCATCATGAAACCCGATTCAAATCAGAGGCAATGGTCTAAGCGCACCGCCCCGCAAACGCCGGCCGCGACAATGGATCGCCGCACCTTCATACGCCGCTCAGGCATTGTGATCGGCGGCGGCGCGCTGATGGGCTTTTTGCCGCCGGCCGCGATGGTGGCAGCGGACGAGAAGCAAAACATGCCCCAGCCTGAAGTAAAAACTGAATACCGGCGCAGCATATGCACGCACTGTTCGGTCGGCTGCGGGGTGATCGCAGAAATTCAGAACGGCGTCTGGACCGGCCAGGAGCCCGACTTCGATTCTCCCATCAACCTGGGCTCCCACTGCACCAAGGGTGCCTCGGTGCGCTTCCACGGCATGGGAACCCGGCGCCTGCGCTATCCCATGAAGCTGGTCAATGGTGAGTGGACGCGCCTGTCCTGGGACAAGGCCATTGAGGAGATCGGCGACCGGATGCTCAAGATCCGTGAAGAGTCCGGGCCGGATGCGGTCTTCTGGTGCGGATCGTCCAAGGCCAGCAACGAAGGCGCCTACCTGCAGCGCAAATTCGCCGCCTTCTGGGGCAGCAACAACTGCGATCACCAGGCGCGCATCTGCCACTCCACCACGGTGGCCGGCGTGGCCAACACCTGGGGCTACGGCGCCATGACCAACTCCTACAACGACATGCACAACTGCAAAGCCATGCTCTTCATCGGCAGCAATGCGGCCGAGGCCCATCCGGTGGCCATGCAGCACATTTTGCGCGGCAAGGAGAACGGGGCCCGCATGATCGTGGTCGACCCGCGCTTCACGCGCACGGCGGCCCACGCACACCTGTATGTGCGCCTGCGCCCGGGAACCGACGTGGCGTTTATCTGGGGCCTTTTGTGGCACATCTTCGAAAACAACTGGGAAGACAAGCAGTATATCGCCCAGCGCGTCTGGGGCATGGACCAGATCCGCCAGGAAGTGGCCAAATGGACGCCCGAAGAGGTCGCCAACGTGACCGGCGTGCCGCGCGACCAGGTTTACCAGGTGGCCAAAATCATGGCCGAAAACCGGCCCGGCACGATCGTCTGGTGCATGGGCGGCACGCAGCACCACATCGGCAGCAGCATGGTGCGGGCGTACTGCGTGTTTCAACTGGCCTTGGGCAACATCGGCGTCTCCGGCGGCGGGGCCAATATCTTCCGCGGGCATGACAACGTGCAGGGCGCCACCGACGTGGGGCCCAACTGCGATACCCTGCCGGGCTACTACGGCTTGTCCGAAGGGGCCTGGAAGCATTGGGCGCGGGTCTGGGAGGTGGATTACGAGTGGCTCAAGGCGCGTTTCGACAACCGCCGCGAATACCCCACGGTGGAAGGCAAAATGACCTATCCCATGTTCATCGCCGGCATCCCGGTATCGCGCTGGATCGACGGGGTGCTCGAAGATCCGCAGAATCTGGCGCAGGGCGGAAACTTTCGGGCCGTGTTCTTCCAGGGTCATGCCTGCAACAGCCAGACGCGCGGGCCCGAGATAAAGAAGGCGCTCGAAAAATTGGATATGGTGGTCATCTCGGACCCGTTTCCCACCCACATGGCCGTCCTGAGCGATCGCAGAAACGACACCTACCTGCTGCCCACCTGCACGCAGTTCGAGACCTACGGCTCGGTAACCGCTTCCAACCGCTCGTTGCAGTGGCGCGAAAAGATCATCGATCCCATGTTCGAATCGCTGCCGGACCACACCATTCTCTACAAATTGGCCAAGAAGTTCGGGTTTGCCGAACAGATGTTCAAAAACATCAAAGTCAACGGCGAAGAGCCGCTGATCGAAGATGTCCTGCGCGAAATCAACCGCGGCACCTGGACCATAGGCTACACCGGCCAGAGTCCGGAGCGGCTCAGGTTGCATGCCCAAAACCGCGCCACCTTCAACAGCACCACCCTTCTGGCCGAGGGCGGGCCGTGCAAGGGGGATTACTACGGTCTGCCCTGGCCCTCCTGGGGACCGCCGGAGATGAAGCATCCGGGCACGCCGATTCTGTATGATCCCAGCAAACCGGTGGCAAAAGGCGGCCTGGTTTTCCGCGCCAACTTCGGCGTCGAACGCAACGGCGAAAATCTTCTCGCCGAGGGCGTCTGGAGCAAAGGATCGCAAATAGAGGACGGCTACCCGGAGTTCACTTACCAGATACTTTCCGAACTGGGGTGGGACAAAGAGCTCACCGCTGCGGAAATGGCCGTCATCCGCAAAGTGGCCGGCATCAGCGATGCGCCGTCCACCCAGTCCGAAGGACCCGGCGAGGGTCAGGCCCACTCGGCGGATGCGTTGGGCAAAGTCAATTGGAAAACCGATCTGTCCGGCGGCATCCAGCGGGTGGTCATCCAGCACGGCTGCGCCCCCTTCGGCAATGCCAAGGCGCGCTGCGTGGTGTGGAACTTTCCCGACGGCGTGCCGCTGCACCGCGAGCCGCTGTACACCCCGCGCTACGACCTGGTTGAAAAATACCGCACCTACGACGACCGCAAGACCTTCTGGCGCGTTCCCACGCGCTACTGGTCGATCCAATCCACGGATCATTCCAAGAAGTACCCCCTGGCCTTCATCAGCGGGCGCCTGGTCGAATACGAAGGCGGCGGGGAAGAAACCCGCTCCAATGCCTGGCTGGCCAAACTGCAACGTGAGATGTTCGCGGAGATCAATCCCGCGGATGCCGCCAACGCGGGCATCCAGAACGGGCGTTATATCTGGCTGGAGGGCCCCGAAGGCGGGCGCATCAAAGTGCGTGCCATGGTCACCGAGCGCGTGGGCGCCGGCGTGGTGTGGACGCCGTTTCACTTCGGCGGCTGGTTCCAGGGCAAGGATCTCAAAGACAAGTACCCGCCCGGAACCGTGCCGTATGTCAGGGGCGAAGCATGCAACACGGCCACCACGTACGGCTATGATGTGGTGACGCAGATGCAGGAAACCAAGGCGACCCTTTGCCGCATCTACCCGGCCTGAAAGGAGAGTGAGCGATGGCGCGAATGAAATTCTTATGCGATGCCGAACGCTGCATCGAGTGCAATGCCTGCGTGACGGCCTGCAACAACGAACACGACGTGCCTTGGGACATGAACCGCCGGCATGTGGTCACCATCAACGACGGTAAAAAAGGCGAGAAATCGATCTCGGTGGCCTGCATGCACTGCACCGATGCGCCCTGCGCGGCGGTGTGCCCGGTGGATTGCTTCTACACCACTGTGGACGGCATCGTCCTGCATGACAAGGATCTATGCATCGGCTGCGGCTATTGCTTCTATGCCTGCCCGTTCGGGGCGCCGCAGTACCCACAGCAGCAGGCCTTCAACGTGCGCGGCAAGATGGACAAATGCACCTTCTGCGCGGGCGGTCCGCTGCCCGACAATTCCACCGCAGAGTACCAGAAGTACGGCCGCAACCGCATCGCGGAAGGCAAGCTGCCCTTGTGCGCCGAAATGTGCTCGACCAAGGCACTGCTGGCCGGCGACGCCACGCTGGTGTCGGATATCTATCGCAAGCGCGTGATGGCCCGCGGCGGCAGCATGGATCTGTGGCGCTGGGAGGCGGCTTATCCGGAGAAGAAGTAAACACAGGCCGGATTTTATGTAAAAAGGGAGTGACGATATGAAACTGCTTCCATCCGCAGGCATTGTGATGCTGATGGCATTGGCAACCGCGACCGCCGCCGGCTGTTACCGCTCGCCGGATACGACCTGGTACACGCCGCATGTCTACAAAGGATCGGAAGATCCGCTGCTGGGCAAATTGCAGGAGCGCGGACTGCAGCAGCAGCTTGAGGAAAGGTTCCGGGCCGTACAAACCGATCGGTGAGCCGAACCGGAAAGGAAGAACATGATGCAACGCGCCCTGTTTGCAATGATGCTGGCGGGCCTGCTTCTGGCGGCCGGCTGCGAGCGGATTCACGAACCCTGGATCCGTGATGACGCTCAGCTTCAGGAGGAACGTTCGCGCACAAACGAGGCACAACAGGATTTGCGCCACCGCTTCTTGTTCGTGCAGACCGATCGTTAGCTTTTTTGCGTGAACGGCGTCGTTTTTACCGGGATCTGCGGATCCTGAATTTCGAAATCGCAAATCAGTATACCATGATACGATTTGAAGGAGATGCGCCACCATGAAAAAGCATTCCCGCATCACCCGCAATTATGCCCTTTGGTTGTCCTTGTTTTTACTGGCCGTGCTCATCCTGGGTGCGGCGGCCGCAGCGCTTCAGGAGCGCGGGGTCAACCCGCGGGCCGATTTCTGGGGCGCTGTGCGCGAAGGCATTCCCGGCTATACAACGGCGCTTTCCGAAGCGCATGCGGTTCTGATTCAAAACGGCGGGCAGAATTGGCGCGAAATCCGCAACGGCCCGCTGGCTGGAATTTCCCCTTGGGTTCTGGCCGCCGTTTTTGGCGTCATCATGATTTTTTTTCTCATCGTCGGCCAGGACAAACTTGAAGAGCCGCGCTCCGGCATCCGCATCAAGCGTTTTTCACTGGCCGAACGCATCCTGCACTGGGTCACGGCCTCGTTTTTCATCCTGTTGGCCCTGACCGGCCTGAGCAATCTCTTCGGCCGCGCCGTACTGATCCCCGTTTTCGGCCAGGCGCCTTTCGCCGCTTACATGCAGTGGGCGCTGTGGATTCACAACGTCAGCGGCCCTCTTTTCCTGGCGGGGCTGCTGATTGAATTCATTGTCTGGGTCAAAGACAACATTCCCCGCAAAATGGATCTGGTCTGGTTCAAGAAGATGGGCGGCATGGTGGGCAAGGGACCCCGACCGCATGCCGGAAAGGTCAACGGCGGCGAGAAGGCCTGGTTTTGGCTGATGATCCTGGCGGGCATCGCGGTCGGCGTGACCGGCGTGATCCTGGATTTCCCGATATGGGGCCAGAGCCGTCCGACCATGCAGTTGGCCCATGTCATCCATGCCACGGTGGGCATTCTGTTCGTGGCCGCATCTTTCGGACACATCTACATCGGCACCATCGGCGCCGAAGGCACGTTCGAAGGCATGTGGCGCGGAAGCGTCGATGCGGTGTGGGCCAAGCAGCATGAAGATCTTTGGTACGAGCAAAAAATGAAAGCCGAATAGAATCGGGTTTCGTATCGAGAGGATCTCAAAAGCAGGGCTTTTCAGCCCTGCTTTGGGTTTTTAAGGACCGGCGGTCGGCAATTTGCCTGAAACCCATTCAGCGCGCCGGTTGCGATCAAGACCGCGCCGGCCGTCCGGGGTGGATGGCCTGAAGGGCTACTTGCCGCTTTCGGCGGTGGATACCACCACCTGGTTCCGGCCGCCTGTCTTGGCCTGGTACAACGCTTTGTCGGCCATGGCGCAGATGGTCTTGGCATCGCGGTATTGCGGATACGCCGCCACACCGCAGCTGAAGGTGACAAAGAATTCCCTGCCCCCGGACTGATGTTTTACCGCGGAAAAACTCGTCCTGATCTCGTTGAGCACCTTGGCCGCCGACATGGCATCGGTGCCGTCGAGAATCACGGCGAACTCCTCCCCTCCGTAGCGGCCGATGACATCAACCTTGCGCAGGCGCTGCTGGAGGAGCTTGGCCAGCTTGACGATCACGCCGTCGCCGGCCGGATGTCCGTAGGTGTCGTTGACCGATTTGAAACGATCGATGTCGATCATCGCAAAAGCGAGCTTCCCGGACTGCCTTACGGCCTTGTCAACGGCGATATCCAGCTGCGTTTTGGTTTTGGTATGGTTCAGAAGTCCTGTCAGGCTGTCGCGGTCCATGAAGGAGCGGATGCTGCGCATGCGCGCGGCCCTTATGCCGATCGAGGCGATCAGGTGTTCCGGCTGGATCGGTTTGGTCAGAAAATCGTCCCCGCCGGTTCGCATGGCGCTGAATTGTTTCTCGATGTTGGTTTCCACGGAAAGAAAGACGATCGGCAGGCTCACATAGGTGTCCATCTGGCGGATCACCTTGGACAATTCAAACCCGTTGCAGTCCGGCATGTACATGTCCATCAGGATCAGATCGGGGGAAAACCGGCTGAGATGGGACATGACCCGAGAGGGTTCGCTGACGACCTCCGCAACCATTCCCTCATGCTCGAGGATCAGTGAATAATACCGGGCCAGGTCGGCATCGTCATCGACGATGAGGATGCGGTAGGGATCGACAACGACCTTGGTGGTCAGGATGTCCAGCTTGTCGATCAGACTGACCAGTGGGACCGGCTTGGTGAAATAGGCATCCCCTCCCGCGCGGGCGGCCCGCAGGCGCGCGTCGAAATCCTCCCTGCAGGACATGAAGACGATCGGGATCGACTGGCCCGATGCGGAGCGAATCTGGGTTGCCGCATTGATTCCCGCGGTATCGCTTTCCGGAAAAACGATATCCATCAAGATGACCGAGGGAACTGTTGCCTTCAATCCCTCCGTCAAGGCGGCAATGGTCGGAAAAGTCGTGACGTGGTAGCCGAAATGCTCCAGCTGGAGCGCCAGACCTTGAACCAGTATGGCGTCGTCATCGGCCACGAACACCATTTTTCTTTCATCCTTCGGCGAAACGATTTCGGATCTGTTGGAGGCCAACGGGACACCCGGATTTCCGCTGTCCGATCGCGATTGAGCGCAGGCCTGCTCCAATGCGTCGATCAGCGCGACGATCCGATCCGCGTTCACGGCTTCCATACGCCGGGGGCCGGCCTCGGATGCCTTAAGCGCCACCTCCAGGCTGCGCGCGGCATGGCCCACCGCCACGAAACCGAAGGTGGCCGCCGAACCCGCCATGGTGTGGGCTTCGCGTATCACCTGCTCCAGGAGACGTTCGTCCCCCCGGCCTTGCCGCAGTTCATCCAGGCCTTTGCGGATCTGCATTACCTTTCCGGTCAGTTGGCCGGCATACACCCGGCGCAGCGCGTTCAATCTTTCCTGCGTATCGCTTTTTGCGTTTCCCATGACGGATTTCCTGACTGTTTAGGGGGAATCCCCCTAAATCCCCTTTTTCAAAGGGGGACTTTGCTTTATGCATTTACTTGAACGGTGAAGTCAAACTCCGGATCCCCCTTTTTCAATGAGGGACTTGCCTTTGGCGGTATTTCTCCAATACCCTTGCGGCGGCGACGGTGATCGAATCCTGGATGTTTTCATCCTTGAGCAGATACTCATCGGCCCCGCTGTCGATGGCTGGCAGGGCGGCGGACATCTCGCTGTCGCCGCTGAGAATGATGAAGGGCACGTCGGCCCCGGACTCGCGCAGATTCCGGATCAGTTCGAGGCCGCTCATTTCCGGCATATTCATATCGGATATGATCAATCCGATCGTCTCATCCGCCCTGAATTTGCCAAGGGCCTCCTGTCCGCTTTCCGCGGTTTCGATCTCGAATCCATTGTCGCCCAGAACCATGCCCAGTATTTCCCGGACAAATGGATCGTCGTCGACGACCAGCACCTTCGTGTTTCTGGAAACCATCAATCCCCCTTTCGAACTGTTATCCCACCAGATTCTGTATGGTCTCGAGGAGGTTGCCCTGGTCGAAGGAATCCTTCACGATGTAGGCGTCGGCCCCCACCATCATCCCTCTCCTTTTGTCCTCCTCCTTCTCCCGCGATGTAACGATGATGACCGGTATCTCTTTGTAACCCTGGTCTCTCCGCAAGCGCTCGGTCAGGGAAAAACCGTCCAGCCGCGGCATCTCCACATCGGTGATCACCAGGTCGTATTTGGCCAGATGCACCCGCTCCATGGCTTCCAGGCCGTCTTCGGCCAGATCGACCTCATAGCCGTATGCTTCGAGGATGTTTTTCTCTATCTCCCTTGTGTTCACGGAGTCGTCCACCACCAGAATGCGGATGTTGCGCTCTTCTTTGCGTTGCTCCGGGTGGTGCCTGGCTTCCCTGGCCTCCCGGGCGGCTTCCATGATCGCCGGGATATGCAGAACGCTGATGATCTCGTTCTTCCCGGAAAGAGTAACCCCGGATACCAGCTTGATGTTCTTCATGGGTGCGGGCAGGGGCTTGATCACCATGTCTTCTTCATCAACGAGGGCGTCAACAATGAGACCGAGCTTTTCACCGCCGGTGCGCACTATGATGATCAGGAGATCCTCCTTCCCGGCCTTGTCCCTTTTGGTGAGCCTTAGCAGAGTTCCCAGATCGGCCACCGGGATGAGCTCGTTGCGCAGCTTCAGGGCCGTTTTATCCACGACTGCGATCAGCTCCGATGCGGGGGCTCGCACGATCTCGACGACATCGCCGGCGCTGATGGCAAAGGGCGTCTCGCCCACGGTGACGAGCAAAATGCGCATGATGGCCAGATTGAGCGGCAGCCGTATGCCAAAGGTGGTACTTTTCCCGGCTTTGGTCTCGACACGGATGTTTCCCTTGAGTTCTTCCACCAGGTTTTTTTTCACCACGTCCATGCCGACCCCCCGGCCGGAGACATCCGTGATGATGGGGCTCGTGCTGAACCCCGGCTGGAAAATAAGCTCTATGAGCGCCGCTTCGGATACGCTGTTGACGTTCTCCTCGGCCAGCAGCCGCTTGCGCAGGGCCTTTTCCTTGATCTTGTCGAACGCGATCCCCCGTCCGTCATCGCTTAACTCGATCAGTACGCTCCCCGCATCATAGCAGGCCGAAAGCCTGACGCGGCCGTTGGCCGGTTTGCCGGCGGCGATTCTTTCCTGCGGGCTTTCGATGCCATGGTCAATGGCATTGCGGATCATGTGCAGCAGGGGTTCCCCGATCCGCTCGACCATTTTTTTATCCAGTTCGATGTCGCCGCCTTCGATCACGAAATCGACCGATTTTCCCATTGTTTGGGCGATGTCGCGCACCATCCGGTGAAGCGCGTCAAAGACCGTCGACAGGGGAACCATCCTCAGAATCAGCGTTTTTTCCTGCAGCTCACGGGCAAGCAGCTCGTGCATCGCGGCATCGTCGCCCATCGAAGAGACGATCTGTTTGATCCGCGCATGCAGGGCACGCGTTGAAGCGATCACTTGCCCCATGGCCGCGTCGCCTTCACCGGTCGTTCCTTCCAGCAGGCTTAAATGCTTCAGACTTGTTCCGGAAATCCTTTCGACCTCTCTGATATCGTGCAGTCTTTGTTTCAGCCGGTGCTGACTGGACAATACCTCGCCCATCAGGCGGATCAGATCGTCCAATTTATCGGCATGGATGCGCACGGTCTCCGAAGATTTGTTCTTTTTCTCTCCGGCGGGCGCGGCGGGGAGCGCCGGGGCGGGCTCCGGAGCAGGGTTTTGAGGGGGAGGACCGGATGCTTCGGCTTGCGCGGGCGTCGGAGACGGCAGACAGCCGGTTGGCCCATCGGCCGGAACGCTCCCGGCCGCACGGGCCAGCGCTTCGTACAGGGCGCTGTGATCCACCGTGATCTCCTGCCCGGCGCCGGCTTTCTCGACCATACCGGAAATAACGTCGATGGCCTGAAAAAGCAGATCGGCCAAAGCGCTTGAATGGCTTATGCGTTTTTCCCTGAGGGCGCCGAAGACATCTTCCAGCTTATGGGCCGCTTCCGTAATGCGGGTGAGCTTCATCATCCGCGATGAACCCTTGATGGTATGGGCGGAACGAAACACGGCATTCAGGATCTCGGAATCTTGCGGATTCTTCTCGAGATGGACGAGCCCTTCATTCAGCTTCGCCAGATGATCGCGGGCCTCTTCGACGAAGCGCGCCAGAAATTTGGTCATATCAATGGCCATGAATACCTCTCAGGAGTTCAGTCACCCCAAGTACTAAGTACCATACCGGCGGTCCTCTCCGCGCAACTTGGAGAGGTGATGGTTGCATAAATGCACGATCTGCTCTACCGGGTAGGCAAGGGAAAAGAAGGTCAGTCCGTGATCGGTGAGGTTCCCCTTTTCCAGCAGTTTGACCACGATCTCATATTCGCGGCAGGCCTTTTGCGGCTCGCCCCGGAAGCGGTGGATATCCCCCATGTGGAAATGCGCCATCCAGCAGGAGGGCTGGATATAAAGGGCTTCCTTGAACCGTTTCAGGGCGCCGGCTTGGTCATCCTTCATTTTCGCGATCATTCCCAGCAGCAGATAGCCCTCCAGGCCCCAGCGATCCATGGCGATGCCCTGCAGACACATCTGTTCCGCCTCCTCAGGGCGCTTGAGATGGAGGAGAACGCCGGCCTTCATCATGAACCCTTTGGCGCAACAGTTATTCCTGGCGATGAGCCTATCCATGCATGCCAGCGCCTCCGCGTACTTCTTTGCTTTGGCCAGACACAGGGCCTCGTCCAGATCTTTGTCCTCCGTTCTCCCCGCGCCGGGCACTTCTCCTCCGGCCTCTTCCGGCACGCAGGAAGCACTGGGCACATCGCGGCTGCTAAGCGGCGGGAAGTAAAAAGGAGGACTATCGGCGCTGCAGCGCTTTATTTCTTCGACGCGGATCGCCGCGGATTTCTTGTACAAAAAGATGCCGTCCTGCTCGCGCAGCGCAAGGATTCCGAAGTCATGGCAGAGGGTCTCGGTGGAACTTAAGAACAAGTACCCGTTAGGGTTCAAGAGGCCGGCCAGCCTGGTGAAGATGTTTTTGCGGACCGCGGATTCGAAGTAGATGGAGACGTTTCGGTAAAAGATCACATCGAAGCCGCCGAATTCTTGCGGGTAGGTTTCGCTGAAAAGATTGAACCTCCGGAATTCGACCGCCTTCTTGAGCTCGTCCTTGATCCTGAATACGTTTTTCCCGCAAGGCTCGAAATAGGCCGCCTTCAAACGTCCGTTGAGCGTTCTGAAGGAATGCACCGGATAAATCCCGCTGCGCGCTTTGGCGATCGCCGCACGGTCGATATCGACCCCGGTAATGCAGACCCGGTTCAAGATCCCTTGGCCGTATTTTTCCAGCAGGGCGATGAGGATGGAATACGGCTCCTCTCCGGTCGAGCAGCCCGCGCTGATGATTCTTACCGGCTTGACCCCGCCGTTTCCCGCGGTCATTTCAGGAATGATGCGCCTGACGAGCAGGTCCAGATGCCCCGGTTCACGGAAAAAGTAGGTTTCGTTCACCGTAAGCAGATCGACCAGGCGGCCGAGCTCATCGGGGTCTGCCATCAGGCAGCTTAAATAGGCAACCGGCGAATGCATGCCCCGTTCCGACATCCTGGCGTTCAAACCGGCCCTCAATGCCGCTTCCCGGATGGTCTCGAAGAAAAAGCCGCATCTGGTCCTCAGCAGATCCTTGAAGGGGGTGATATCGATCGCCTCTGGTCCGGCCCCCGCGAACGCTTTACCCGGCATTTTTCTTTTCTCCAAGCGCGACCGCGCCGACGAGCTTCAGAATTTCCGCTACGATCTCGTCGAGCGGAAGTATCATCGCGATGCAGCCGCTGTCGATGGCGACCCTGGGCATTCCGAAGACCACCGATGTCTTTTCATCCTGGGCGATGGTGATCCCGCCCGCCTCCCTGATCCGCTGCATTCCCAGCACGCCGTCGTTGCCCATGCCTGTCAGGATGATGCCGATGCCTTTGGCGCCGTATGCGCGTGCCACGGACGACAAGAGCATGTCGCAGGACGGTCGATAGATGTCTTTGGGATGTCTTTCGATAAAACGAACTCTGCGCGCATCGGTGATTTCGGTATGCTTTTCGGAAGGGGATATATATACGGTTCCGGGTGCGAGCAGTTCGCCACCCTCGGCCATCTTGACCTGGACCTTGGTGATCTTCCTGAGCCATTCAACCATGCCGGAAACGAAACCGTCGGATATGTGCTGGGCCACCACGATGGGACAGGCGAAGTTTTCCGGGAGCCGCGAAAAAAGGACCGAGAGCGCCTCGGGCCCGCCGGTCGATGCGGCAATTGCAATGGCCCTGTCGACGGGCGCCGATTTCAGCACGACGGGCGGCGGTTTGGTTTCCGCCGCGAGGCGCTTGCCCTGAATGTGGGTGATCACCCTGATCTGGGAAAGAAGTTTGATCTTGCTGATGAATTCCTCGGCGCCCTCCAGATTGACTTCCGGCTTGGCAACCAAGTCCAGTGCGCCTTTGGAGATGGCCGCATAAGCGGTTCGGGCATCCGCCCGTGAGGTCACGACAAGGATGGGAACGGCATGGGCGGCCATGATCTGCTCGATGGCCGTCAGACCGTCCATCACCGGCATCTCGATGTCCATGGTGACGATATCGGGTTTTAAGTGCCGGACTTTTTCGACCGCATCTTTGCCGTTTGCGGCTTCCCCGGCCACCCGGATTTCCGGATCCGCGGAAAGGATTGCGCCGATCAGGTCCCGCGCAAAGGTGCTGTCGTCGACCACAAGTACGCTTATCTGCTTCATGGCCACGCTTTTCTCCTGCAGCTAACTCCTGCTCATGACGGGCTCAGCGTGAAGTTTTCGACCAGCCCCCTGAGGTTGTCGGAAAGCACCGTCAGTTGCTTGCTGACGGTGTTGATCTGCTTGATGGACGTGGATGCCTGCTCGGTCCCGGACACGATCTCGCGCAATGCAATGACCACCTGGTTGCTGGCGGTCTTCTGCTGTTGGGTCGAAAGGGAAATCTGCTTGGCGGCATTGGTGGTGGATTTGGCCGCTTCGACGTTGTCGGCCAGCAGGGCGCCGGTCTGGCTTGCGTATTGCCGGCCTTCCTGAATCCCCTTGGAGCCTTTTTCGGAAGCGATCACGAGGCGATTGATGGCCTCCTGTATTTCGCTCACCTTCGATTCGATTTCGCCGGTGGACTCCATCACGCTGTCGGCCAGACGCCGGATCTCGACCGCAACCACCCCGAACCGCTTGCCGGCCTCACCTGCGCTGGATGCCTCCAAAGCCGCGTTGAAGGCGATCAGCTTGGTCTGGTCGGCGATGGTGTTGATGATCTCCATGATCTTGCTGATCTCCTTGGACTTCCGCCCCAGTTCCACGATCTCCTTGATGCTCAGCTGGTTGTCCTGGTTGATCTCGTTCATTTTGTTCATCACGGTTTCCACGGCGAGAGCTCCCTTTTTGGTATTCTCCCACGTACCCGTGGCGATATCCACGACCGAGCCGGAGTGGTCGGCGATCTGGGTAGAGGATGCGGAAAGCTCTTCCATGGTGGAGGTGATCTCCGCCACGGAGGCGGACTGCTCCGAAGAAATGGTGGCCTGATTTTCTACGGCCATGGAGATATCGCCGGCATAAGAATTGATGCCTGCGACCGCGCCCGAAACCTCCTTGATGATATTGTGGAGACGGTCGGTATGGGTGTTGAACCACGTCGCCAGCTCCCCGATCTCGTTGTTCGTGATGACCGGCACCTTTACGGTCAGATCGTTTTCGAACTCCTTGATCGTATTGGTGATCAGGCGAATCGGATAGATGACCATCCGGTTGGCGAGATAGCTGACCACGGCGATAATGGCCAGCACGATGGCGATCGAGATCAGCACCCCCCTCAGGATGAGTGACGATATCTCGTCCTCGATCTTTGATTTCTCCCGCGCGACCATATCGTCGATGTCGTTGATGTAGACGCCGGTCCCGATGACCAGATTCCATTTCTTGATCATCTTCACATAAGAGATCTTGGGATGCATTTGCTCGTCACCCGGCATCTTCCAGTGGTAGAAAAAGTAGCCCTCGCCCTTTTCCCGGGCGGTCTTTACGGCCTCCCTGAGGATATACACGCCGTTGGGGTCTTTGAGATCCGTGAGGTCTTCTCCTTCAAGGCGCGGATCCGGGTGCGAAATCATTTTATGCTGCAGGTCATTGATCCAGAAATAACCGTCTTTGCCGTATTTCAGCTGCTTGAGATGCTCCTTGGCCTGCTCCGGCTGGAGGTTGGCGATGGCATTTATGGCGAGCTCGGTGTAATTCCTGATCCTGTCCGTTCTTTCCGAGAGGAGCGATTCCTTGTAAGCGTTGGCTCGCTCTTCTCCCGTCGCCATGATCGTGGTCACCGATACATAGGTGGAGATAAAGAAGAGCAGGCCCATGGGAACGATGGCAAAAACCAGGACCTGGTTCTTGATGGACCATTTTGAACGTTGAAGCCTTTCAATGAGACGCGCCATTCCGATCCTCCTTATGCCATACCTCGCTGTTGCCGGCCCGGTCTTCCCGCCGGGTGGCATCCAGCTTGTAAAGGTCCATTAGCAACACCATTTCGTCTCCAACGATTGCAGCACCCCAAATCGCCTTGGTCCGGCTGCATGCCTGGATGAACACAGGCATCGGGTGAATGGCGTTTGTCTTCACGGTGACGATATCTTCAGGCCGGTCTATCAGTAAACCGCGGGACATTTCCTCGCCTTTGATCAGAAGAACCATCGGCGCGGGACAGCCGGTCTCTCCGCCGACACAGCCTATCCGGTCGTCCATACGGGCCAGAGCGACCTGCCTTTCGGAGGCCTCGCCCGGGGAGATGAGCCCGCCGATTTGCGCCGTATCAACGCCGATCCGGACCGCCCCTAAGGAGAATAGGAGTATTTCCATCTCTTCCGGAATGGATACAGTGTCCGTGTTGTAACCCATCACACCGCCATTCTTCCGAAAATATTGCCGATATCAAGGAGCGTAACGTTCCGGTCGCCATGGGCGGTTTCGCCTGTGACGAGCTCGCGCCTGGATCTGTCGAGGGTTGGCAGGGGTGGCTTGATGGCGCTTTCCGGCAGATCGATCACATCCAGGATCGCTTCCAGCATGATACCGGAGCGCATGCCGCCGCCTTCGGCGACCGCGATTCGATTGCTTTGGGTGCGTGCCAGTTCCGGAAGGCCGAGGAACGCATTGATGGCGATCACCGACTCGACATCCCCTCTTTCGTGGATAACGCCGAGGATGAAATCCGGTGAGCCCGGTACAGCGTAAATCCGGGGCACGGGCAGGATCTTTTTGACATCCTTCCCGCAAAACGCAAAGCAGTTGCCGGCAAGGGTAAAAATGACCAGTTTGACTTTTCTGTCCTCGACATCGACGGTGGTTCGCTCCCTTGTCCTGCGTCTTTTGATCTCGTCGAGGATAAGGTCGCTCTTGTGTATGGCGTCGCCTGCCATATTGCCTCCGCTCGTCGAGAACCGCATAGGCGGTTCTATGTATCTATATTGTCCTTCCATGCGCCCGGGAGCGGAATTTAATGCCCCTGCGGCATGCGCGGGCAGCGCCCCAAAGCACAGAGAGTATCGCCCTATCCGTTGCAAACTTGAAAAAAAAAGGGAGGCCCAGGCGCCTTTTCAGAGCTCCCTTTTTCATTGGCGTGCGGTCACAGGGTCTTCAATATTGGCATCAACAGGCCCTATGTTCAAAATGCCGCCGAGAGGGGTTAAAGGCCTTTGCCCCTCGTGCGGGCGTTGCCATCGCGCCAGCTGTTCTTAACTATATAATCAGGATAATCAGGTCGGATAAAAAATCCGGTCGGCCCGAATTCTATCTCCTGCGCAATAGGAGGCAAACCACATGAAAACCATTGATCGACGACGTTTCATCCAGTGGGCGGGCGCTTTTTTGGGGTCGGCGGCCTTATCTTCCACAGGTTTCTTGAGACCTCAAGCGCTCTGGGGGGCGAACCGCGAGACCGGCTTTGAGCCGGATGTGGAAATTTACCTGGAGGCGGGGTACGATCAAATTTCTCTTTTGTCCGGCCCAAGAACGGATGTATGGAGGTACCATGGAAAGGTGCTGACCGGGCCGGAAGAGACGCTGGATCTTTCAGACATGTCCTACCTGGGACCCACGTTCCGCTTCCGGCGCGGTCAAAACATTCGCATCCGATTTCAAAACCTCCTCCCCGATGAAACAACCATTCATTGGCATGGACTGCACGTGCCCGACACCATGGACGGGCATCCCCGATTGGCTGTAGCCCCCGGCGGCAGTTATACATTCGAGTTCAAGGTGCTCAATCGGGCCGGCACCTACTGGTATCATCCCCACCCCCACGGACGCACCGGACACCAGGTGTACGGCGGCCTGGCAGGCCTTTTGATCGTCTCCGAGCCGCAAGAGGCTGCTTTGCCTCTGCCGAGCGGCCGCTACGATCTTCCTTTGATTATTCAGGACCGTGCCTTCGATCGGGAGAATCAATTGCTTTATATGCCGCGTGGAATGATGGACCGCATGAACGGCATGATGGGAGACCGCATGCTGGTCAACGGCCGCCCCGATCATTTTCTGGATATGGATTCCGCAACCTACCGGCTGCGCATTTTAAACGCTTCCAATGCCCGGATCTATCGTCTGGCCTGGGATGACGGTGGGCCATTGACCATCATCGGCACGGACGGCGGGCTCCTGGAAAGGCCCGCAACAAGGCAAGAGGTGCTGCTCTCGCCCGGTGAGCGCATCGAACTCTGGGCTGATTTCAGCCGCCATCGCGGGGGCGACGTCGTTCGACTGGTCAGCCGGCCGCTACCGCAAGCCGCTGCAGGCGGCATGATGATGGGCCGTGGAATGATGGGCGGCAGAATGGGGATGATGGCCGGGCGATCCCCCCTGGATGATACCACGTTTACGGTAACCACCTTCAAAGTTGGCACCGCCGCCGGCCCCCGGAAGGACCTGCCCGGACGGCTGAGACCGATAGAGCGATACGCACGCGAGGATGCGGACAACACTTATTCTCCAAAACGATTCAGTCTGACCATGTCGCACATGCAGGGCCTGATCAACGGCCGGGTGTTTGACATGCAGGCGGTAGCGCCCGATGAGTATGTCCGCCTCGATGGCACTGAAATTTGGGAATTTGCCAACGATGGCCTCGGCATGGGCATGATGAACATGCCCATGGCCCACCCGATGCATATGCATGCCGTCCAGTTCCAGGTGCTTGAGCGCTGGGGGGTGTCCCATGACGGATACCTGGACGCCGGCTGGAAAGACACGCTCCTGATTCTGCCCGGGGAAAGGGCCCAAGTGATCGCGCGTTTTTCTCCCTATGCGGGTTTGTATATTTACCACTGCCATAACTTGGAGCACGAGGACGGCGGCATGATGCGCAATTTTCGAATTTCGTAACATTTTGCCCTGTGCTTATATCGCCGAATGGGCTTTGGTGACGGTTTTTGCCCGCCTGCGCCGGGGCCAAAGCGTGTCCTTGCGCCCATGCAGCCCTGCCCCAACCAATCAATGCTAAACTTTATTAAGCGCGGTTTTTCGGTGTATTTTGGGCGGCATCGCTGAAATTTGCGGAAATGAGGGGAATTGGACTTACCTTTGCGTAGTCCATTAAAAATGTCCTTTAAGTAAAAAGGAGGCATGGTCATGTATAGCAAAATCAAAATTTTCGGACATCCCTTACATCCAATGCTGGTGTCTTTCCCGATAGCGTTTTATACCGCTACCCTGGTTGCCTTTATCACTTATGCCGCTACCGGGAATATATTCTGGTTCCGCCTGGCCTATACGGCCAATGCCGCGGGCGTGGTGATGGCCCTGGTCGCGGCGCTTCCGGGCTTTTTGGATTGGTTGCTGGGCATTCCGGATAAAAGCCAGGCCAAGAAACACGGACTTCAGCACATGCTGCTCAACGTATCGGCGCTCGCTTTCTTTGCGATCAATCTCTGGCTCTATTCCGGTCAGTGGAATGCACCCCGGCCGGCAGCCGCATTGTCCATTCTGCTTCCGGCGATTGGCTTTGTGTTGACCCTGATGGCGGGCTATTTTGGCTGGACCCTGGTGCAGACGCATCACTCGGGAGTTCAATTCAGCCCGGCCGAGGAAAGCTGCTTGCGGGGAAAGGCCGAACCCGAGGCCCGACCCCGATAAGCATCCGATTCGTTTGTCCGGCAGCCCGGATAACCGCTCTATGTGAAAAAAGAGGGGCAAGGGGCACAGGGGGAAACTGGTGCCGTGTTTTGTGCAAATTACTTCTCACACCCCACTGCTCTGCTTGGGGCGGGTCGGATGACCTTAATTTGACCATCTGTCTATATCACCTGTATTACTTACACTTCCCCAGCCAAATCACAGTTCTGCACGCACCGGGCGCGGAAGTCGACATGGCCGATGCCAGGCGCCCCGCTTTTTCCGGCAGGGCGCCGGAAACCACTTTGGCCCGGGCCGGCACTTAAATACTTCTTATTTCTTACCCTGCATCCGCCAAATCGAAGATTTCAGAGCAGGCCAAGAAGACTTCAGATTCACTGCGGCCTGCTATGCAACGGCCTGCCGGGTTGATGATGGACGACATCATCAACCCGGCGGAGCTAAAAAATCGACCCGAAATGGAGATGAGAACCATCTCGGGGATACACAATGCTACTTGCCGTTGCGCAGCACATTGACCGGTATTTACTGCCGCCTGTAGCTGCTGATGCCACCCCTTTCGCAGCACCCGCTTCCAAACCCTGTCGCAACGTTGGTCATTATACCCGCCACCTCGCCCGCGGCCATTTGTTTGCTGCAGAGCATCCTTAAAAAAAGAATTGGCTGGTATTCTACTATAGGATACCTTATCAAGCCACCGTCCTGATCAAAATCGGTTACCGGCCATGTAGCTTCAATCTATTGCAACCGGGCGGGATATAAGGTACTGCTGCCATAGTTTGGGGCAACGCGCGCTGCCACTATTCTGCCATCGCAGGAGGTTGATGCCAACAACATGGCCGCATCTACCAAAGGAGATAAATTGCGCAGGATCCTGTATCCTGTAAACAGGTTCAATGTGCCCCTGGCAGGCAAATGGGCGTTGAAGTTCATTGTCGTCGGCCTGGTCGCCGGCTTGGGATCGATCATCTTCCATTATCTTTGCCAACTGGGCATCCATTACTTTATGGATTTTATGGCGGGCTATCGGCCCCCGCAGCCGATGGGCGAGCCGCGGCTGTTGCCACCGACCATAAGGGAATTTAATCGCTGGGTCCTTTTATTTTTGCCTGCTATCGGGGGCATTTTCAGCGGTTGGCTGGTTTATACCTTTGCCCCCGAAGCGGAAGGGCACGGCACGGATGCCGCCATCGACGCCTACCATAATAAAGGCGGTTTCATCCGCGCCCGCGTGCCCTTTGTCAAAGTACTTGCATCATCGATAACAATGACAACCGGAGGATCCGGGGGCCGCGAAGGCCCAATAGCGCAAATCGGCGCCGGTTTCGGGTCTTACCTGGCCACCAAGTTCAAACTTTCCAACCGCGAACGACGCATCATGATGGCAGCAGGTATCGGTGCAGGCGTCGGCAGCATTTTCCGCGCGCCCCTGGCCGGCGCTTTGTTTGCCGCTGAAGTACTTTACCGGGACCCGGATTTTGAATCCGAGGTGATCATTCCGGCCGGTATTACCTCGGTTGTGGCCTATTGCCTGTTCTGTTTGAAATTCGGCTGGGGATCGCTTTTCGAATCGCCGCCCTTCAAATTTCAGAATCCTCTTGAATTGGGCCCCTACTTGGTATTGGCGCTTATCCTGGTTGGCGCCGGTATACTATACATCCAAATGTTTTACGGGACCGCAAATTATTTTAGGTCAATCAAATTTCTCCCCAATCATCTCAAACCTGCCGTCGGAGGACTACTGACAGGCATGGTAGGATTTTTTTGGCCGCAATGCCTGGCTTTTGGGTATGGGTTTGTCCAAAAGGCGTTGTTCAGTGAGCTGACGATCGGTTTCTTGTTGGCTTTGGCGTTTGGTAAAATTTTGACAACCTCATTTACCATCGGCTCCGGCGGCAGCGGTGGTGTTTTTGGACCCTCCATGGTGATCGGCGGGGCCTTGGGAGGAGCGGTCGGGCAGGTTTTCCATAATATCATGCCTGCTCTGGTCAGCCAGCCAGGGGCTTTCGTGGTTGTGGGTATGGCAGGTTTTTTTACAGCTGTATCGAATACCCCCATATCGACTATCATCATAGTCTCGGAGATGACCAACTCATATCACCTGCTGTTGCCAAGCTTATTGGTGTGTTCGATTACTTATATGGCCTCGCGCCCGTGGACGATTTTTCATTCCCAGGTGAAAAGCAAACTTGATTCACCGGCCCACGCCGGCGATTTTTTTGTGGATGTACTGGAGTCCTTCAAGGTGAGCGACTTGATGCACCTCATCAAGCCGGTGCGCATGATACCTCAGGACATGTTTTTGCTTGATTTCAAACAATGCTTTGGGGAAATGACCCAGCACTATTTTCCGGTGGGCGATGAACATGGCCGGATGATTGGAATTTTTTCGATCAACGATGTCCGCGGAGTTCTCTTTGCGCCCGAAATTGAGCATCTTGTGGTTATGAAAGATATTGCGACAGACGATATCATCAAGACAACGCCCTCCGAAGACCTCCATTCGATTCTTAAGAAATTTACAACCAAAAATATCGACAGCCTGCCCGTGGTTGTGGAGGACAATCCGACACAATTACTGGGAATGATCAATCGGCGCGAAGTAATATCTTTTTACAACCAAAAGGTTGAAAAAATAAAACTGAGCAGGTCGGAGAAATGAGCCCTGCTTTGCTGCTGGCAGACCAGGCGGGGCAGTCGGTCGGTGGTTGGATGAGGAGGCGCAGGGGCCGGCGGCCTGAAAAGAAACTTGACGGCAAGAGGGGGGTCCCTGGAGCCCAGGGACCTTTCTTAACGCCTTTATCAGGTGTTATCCCAAAAGATCACGGCAGGATTTTTCGCAACGCCGGCAAACGTCGGCACAAACCCGGCAATGTTCATGCATGCTGGAATGCTTGCTGCATTCCGCAGCGCACGTGTTGCACGCTTTGGCGCATGCGCCCAGCATACTCCGCAGCAATTCGGTCGGAGAGCTGGTCACACGCGAAAGCATGGCGCCGGTGGCCAGGCAGATATCCGCACAATCCAAATTGGTCCTGATGCAGGCCACCAGAGGCTGCACTTCCTTTTCACCCAGGCAGGCGTCCGCACATGTGGTGCACGCCTGTGCGCAGCTGTACAATTCGGCAATTGCGCCGGCCAGCCGCTCCGGATCGGTCCACGTTTGGCCCGGATGGGTTTTGAGCATGTTTAGTGTTGTTTGCATAAAACCTCCTTAAAATGCTGTAGATTCAAAATGACAAGGTTGGTTCATAGAACCTTTCCAGCGGCTTATCCATAAGGCCTATTTCTGATTTGGGTCGGAATAAGCCTTTACCCAAAAATTCTTAAATTTTTTGGAATACCTTCATTGAATCCACTTGAGCGCACGTTTGCCGATGCTGAGCATTCGAGTCCCGCCTGGATCACACCAGGATTGATGCGGGAACTAAATACATTCTCCTGATTTTGCTTGAAGAGCATGTCCAGCCGAGGCAGAGAATTTTTTGTATGGTTGGTAGTCTGCGGCGTTAAGTGTGGAACAATCGACATCCACAAACTTTGCAGCAAAACGGCAGCACCCGAACAGATTACCGCAACATGGGCGCAGGCATCGCCGGGTGAGTCATTCAAGGTTTTTTTTCATGTTATCGAATTCCTCTTTTGCTATTTCGCCCCTGGCGAATCGTTTCTTCAAAATGTCCATGGCTGTTTCTGGCGAGGCTTTTTCCGATAAATCGGGTCTTCTTTGCCGGGCTAGCAGATAAATGACCAAAACAATTATTGCGATGATGATTATCCACATAAACCAGCCTCCATACATCATGTGTCCCCCATACCCCATACCCATCATGTGCCTCCTTTTGCGAGCGGGTACATGCAGCAGCAATTCCTCCGGTTTCAATACCCCGTCATCCACTGCAAGCGGCATTCATCCTACGCGGCATGACATGCCGGATTGTGAGCTATCCTATAAGCAAAACTAAGAACCCGGACCGTTGTTTTCAAGGCACTTTTTTTCTCTATCTGTGCCGGCTTGAAGCGCGCGGTTGCGCGGGCGATGCCCGTTGGCCGGATCGTAATGCGCAAGAGCATCCGATGACAGCGGACACAGTTTGCACGCTTGAGTTTGAATACTTTAGCACGTGATTTGAAATAGGTATTGGACTGTATGGAAAAATATTTCTGATTGGAAGATTCAGAAACTGTCTGGCCCCATTTAAATTCCCTTACCACCGGCCGAAGAAAAGCCGGAGCCGCATGCCGATGCGCGGTCAGCCCTCACCACCAGTTTTCACTTTTTGGTTTATCCATGCTTCTTGCGTGGATTCCCTTCTAAGCTAAGGAGAAAAAAAATGCGTCGACGAAATAAATTGGCATTATCGGCAGCTTTTTGCATCCTTGCACTGCTGATTGCCGATCAGATCCCGGCCCTGCAGCAACGCAATAAGGTGTCTTACCTGCGAGGTCCGTACAATGAAGGGTTTTTCTATCGCCACAACCAGGCCTTCCGCATATCGGCGGCCATCCATGTCGCCCACGCCCGGCAGCACGACGTGCTGGAGCTGACGCCGCTGGACCGGCACCCGGAGGTCGACCGGGATACGGATGCGGGCTATATGGAGGCGGTACTGAATCCGCCGCGGACCGAACCGACCATGGAGTTCTTCGGCCCCTATGCGGCCAGGGGGTATTTCGATCTGTACCGCGCCATCGACTGGACCCACATGCACCACGAGCAAACTTACGACATTCTCTCGGAAAAGAGCATCGCCTGGGACGACAAGAAAACCTGGACAGACCGGGCGGTACGCTACTATCTGGAAAAACTGGATATCCCGCGCAGCCCCGCCCCCCTGGATGTGACGATGCGTCGGGCCGGGGTGATGATGAAGCCCTATACCACCCTTTTCCGCAATTACTACCCGCAATCCAACAACTTCTTTTACGCCGCCCACTGGTGGCATCCGGTCATTTATGAGGCCATTATGATCGGAGGCAACGGACCGAATCAGGATGAGATGGTGCGCCAGACGGATCAAACCTATTTCTCACAAGTGCTCAAGGAACGGCCGCAGCGGATGCTCCTCAGCCGCGAGATCATGCCCCGCTATTCGCGGCTGTCGCCGGAGTCCGCCAATATCTTTGACAACCTGCACATGCTGCACGGCATTGCCTACGATATCCTGGCCTACGAAGGCTGGACCCCGGCCCAAAAGAAAGCGGAACTGGAACGCGTGATCAGGGCGATGAGTTATCATCCGGGCGACGAACAGCTGGCCCGCAAATTCAATCTGCCCTACCCCGATATGGATCCCCGGACGTACGCGGATTGGATGAAAGGTACGCATGGTGACATGAATCGCATCATGGAAGAAATGATGCAGGAGATGATGCCGATGATGATGCCGCATGGAATGGACGCCGCCATGCACGAAAAGATGATGGCCCAATTCAGGATGAAGTTGACCCCGGGCATCCAGGCGGGCGAAATACCGGGCTCGATTCTCGATGCCATGAAAGCGATGATGCCCGAAATGAAAGTCATGCCTGAATCAATCGAACCGGGTGCCGCTCCGGTCCAAATGATCGACATGATGCTGCGTGGCTGGCAGCAGAAACACGGCGACATGCCGAATGTGGGCCTCATATCGATGCAGCGGGAAGCGGATTCCGGCCGCTGATGAAAAAAACACATGCTAGCGGCGCATAGGACCGCTGAATCATCATGGAGGGAACAAGATGAAAGCAACAATCGGCTATTTTCAGACCCTGGTTGGGTTCTCACTGAGCAGTCTCATCGCGGGATTGTTGATGTATCATACATTGATTGGCGTGTCACCGGTGCAAGCGGCAGATCATTATAACCTCGAGCGGGGGCTTCCCGTACAGGTGGAGGATACGATTCCAACCCCCTACCGCAATCGGGAAATTCAGGGCCTGCTGCAGTGGGAGCGCAAGGATGACGGCGATGATCGTTTCACGGCGGAGCCGCGGCTGGAGTATGGCATTTTTCGCAATGCGCAGGTATCCCTGGCGGTGCCGTTTGAGTTCGGGTCCGATGTGGAAGATGACGGTCTGGGCGATATCGAACTAGGCATGCTTTACAATTTCAACCAGGAATCTTTCGTATTGCCGGCGACGGCCCTGTCCCTTGAGATCGCATTTCCCACGAGTGACGAATCCGACGGCATCCAAACGACCCTGAAGTTCATTGCAAGTAAAACCATCGGCCGAACCTCAAGTTGGCACCGGGTTCATCTGAACGCCGCCTGGAATTACAATGGAGATCCGGACGATGATGAGCGCAGAAACTATTACACGGCGATCATCGGCTATGATGTCCGCATCACCGGCGACATGCTCCTGGTGCTGGATTTTATCCGTGAGCAGCAAAAAGAAGAAGACCGCGATTCGAACATCGTGGAAGCCGGAATCCGTTATCAGCTAACGCCGTTGACCGTCATCGCCCTGGGCGCTGGCGCGGGCATAGGCGACGAGTCCCCGGATTTCCGGGCGGCCATGGCATTTCAGCGTTCGTTTTAGCCACGATTCAAGGCTTTTGGAGAGATTGGTAAAACACGAAAAAACACCACCGCGCACGCATTCCGGCAAAAGCCTTGGAATCCGGTATTTTCAAAAGCTCTGGATGCCGGATCAATCCCGGCCTGGCAACGCAAGCTTTTGGTAATCATCATTTGGATGAAGTTTTAAAAAACCTCCGAAAAGTAAACTCATTAGAAAACCACGAAGAAGCACGCAGTAAACGGAGTTGAAGCGGTTCATTTTTCTTGACCCTCCAAAACATGCTTTTTACGACGCCGTCTTCTTGTTGACTTTGGGGCGAGGTAGAAAGCGGGTGCCGAAATGCCCTTTTCGGCAGAACCAAGTCAAACTCTGCGGCGCCCGCAGCGAACAGCTGAAATCGGATGCACCCCGGATTCAGCCGATTACCAAAGCGGAAAAAATGACTACTTTAATGGCGCCGTTTTTTGTCGAGCTTCAAAACCAATAACATTTGTCTCATTTAAATATACTGAATAAGGAGGTTTTCATGAACGATCGTAAAAAATCAGCCCTTTTGGCGGTCCTGATCCCGGCCCTGATTTTTTCGTCCGGCGGCTGGGCTCTGGCGCAATCGGATCATGGCGCTGCCAAGATGGAATCCCACCAAGGCGGCATGATGGGTGGCGGCCATGAAGGCGGCATGATGGGCGGCGGCCATGCAGGAGGCATGTGCGGTATGATGGGCGGAGGGATGATGGGCGGCGGCATGATGCGGGGGGGGATGCATGATGCCATGCTGATGCACGGTTTTCATGCCTGGACCCACCGGCTGATGGCCCATGCCAGAGTCATGGAGTTGAGCCGCGATCAAATGGATAAGATCGATCAAATGATCACCACCCATTTGGCCAAAGCCATCCGCGACCAGGCCGAAGTTCAGGCGCTGATGGTCACCCTGCAGAAAGACCTTCGCGCCGAAAACATCGATCTGAAAAGTGTGGAGAAACAGCTCCAGACCTCCCACAGCAAGACTCAGCAGATGCAGCTCGAAGGGATTCGCCTGTACACCCAGGTGCTGAACGTGCTTACGCCCCAGCAAAGGGGAAAATTGCCGGATACCATCGGCACCCCCTTTCCAGCGCCCTGGGGCAAGGCCGGCCACGGCATGACGGGCGCCATGCCTATGCGGCCGCATGGAACAGATCAGCCAGCCGCTCCGAACCACTCCGGCGGGACAAGCCGTCAATAACCTTTCCAAAGCAAAACGTGCGCTGCGGTTTCTGGAGGGCGGGCTTTCCAGCCCGCCCACGCGGGCGGCGATTTGCATTGCCGCGGACAATCATCCACAAGAAACCGGCCCCTGCAGTGATATCCAGGTTACCAGGCCTGCTTGGCAGCCCAAATCGAGTTGGCATGGGACGGTGTGTTGGCTGATTTCTGCGCAGGGTTCACTTTGTAAGCGTTTGCTCAAGAAATTCCGTGAAGCGCTTCCAGGATTTTTGATCGGCAGTTTCCTGGTAGCGGTCCTCCCCGAAAACAGTGAAAGCATGCTGGGCCCCGCCGTAGGAGATCATTTCGTGGTCAACGCCGGCCGATTCCAGTTCTTTGGTTAGTTGGGCGAACTCGTCCACGGATATGGATGTATCCGCTGAACCGTGCATAACCAGGATTTTCCCCCGTGTTTTTGAATAATTTTGCCCTTCCGGTGTCTTCAGGCCGCCGTGAAAAGTGACAAAAGCCTTCAGGTCGGCGCCTGATCGCGCCCATTCGAGCACTGCCGCGCCGCCGAAGCAATACCCGGCAACGACCGCGTTGGTGATGTCGGCCCCCTTGTTCCTGGCCGTATCCAAAGCCGCATTCATCAGGGCCCGCATTTTCTCCCGATTGCCATAAAGTGCGACCGTATGCTGGCGTTTGTCTTTCGTTTCCGTGGGACGCACGCCGGCACCGAACAGATCGAGCGCAAAAACAGCATACCCCAGATCGGCAAGCATATTGGAGCGCCGGATTTCATAATCGTTCAACCCATCCCAGTCGTGAATCAAGATCACAAGAGGGGCTTTGCCGGATGGATTGATGTAGTATCCTTCATAAGATTGACCATCGACCTGGTAGGTCACCGGGGCGCCGCCGGCACCCCATGCTGCGGTTGTTAATGAAAAAAGGAACAACACCATTATAAAGAATCGCATCGTAAACACTCCTTTCTGACATTTCTAGAACTTCGCCTTTCACTTTTGATCTCCTCGCAAGATAAGGTCGGAACCCGCTGGGTCATTTCGACCGGAGGGAAAAATCTCGTGCTGTCCGAAAGCTTAGAGGGTAGGAATCTTTTGCTTCACTCGAGATGACATAATCGGGCTTGTTGCGGTTCCATCAATCTTCAGCGATGGCGAACTTGCCGGCCAGCATTTCCCAGTCTTCCGGGGATATCTGGGCCACGAGCCGAAATTCTCCATTGTCTTGCGGGGCGAAGATGGCGGCACCCGACTCCCCGGTATAGGCCCCGGAGGCCGCCTGCATGAGATTGCCGTGGGCAACGAAGACATTATTTGTTCCTGTTGACGGCGGGGTCGAAAGGGCCCGGCGTGCGCGCGCTATCACGGCTTCTCGACCGCCGACGAATTCTGCAGCGCGCATGTTCATGACCGCGAGGGTCGGGGCTACCGGACCCAGGTCCATGAGCTGGGCGGTTTCGCGCGTGCGGCAGTACTCACTTGAAAAGACGCGGCCGACCGGGATGCCCAGGCGCCGCATGGCTTCTCCGATCCTTTGCGCAGCCGCCCGGCCTTGCGCCGAAAGCTGGCGCATTTTTTGGGGATCGCAGCTTGTCCAGTCCCCCTGGGCCGATATGTAATCATCCTGGGACCAGTCGGTTGCAGCATGACGGAAATAGATGTTGAAGCCGCCTTGACGCAAAGCCTCGACAAGCGCTTTCCCGTATAATTGGTCCTGAGCCCGGCCGGGCGTTGCAACAGGCGCCAGTAACCAGATCATCAGAACCAGGCATGCTTGAATCTTCCCGGTTAACAAACGCTTTCCTCCCAGTTTCGCCTTGAAGTCCATCAAGGCGTGAATGAAACCTCGTAGTCTAAAATCCCGGCGACATGAGCAATCGGCGAAAACCGTCGGGCGCGAAGAAATCGGAACCGGTTTGCTGAAGGGGAACAGATGGGCTAAAAGTATCCGATCAGACGCCCCAGAACGAGTGCCGTGAGCCACGCCGCAAGGGAAACGCCGGCCGCCAATCGCACGCGCGCCGCGGGTTTAAAGCCCGCCGAATTCCCCGGAAAGCTGCCGTCGCGTAAGGCTGCCTGCAACACCAGAGCGTTTGCCGTGCCCACTGCGACAACCGCCATTTTGGAAATGAAAAGTCCGGATTGGACATACTCAACAGCACGGGTGATAAAAAGAAGGGCTCCACAGGCGACCGCCAATCCAAGCCCGGCTCCGGCGGTGCGCGTCAGCACCCGAAACAGTTGCGCCGCGGGTACATGGGGCCACAATCCGAGCAGTCGGAGATCGAGGGGCACGATGGATCCTACCAGAAGGGCCACACCCAGGATATGGCCTACATTGACGAGCGGGTAGATCCATACCGATCCGCGCAGCGCGCCGGCCAAGCCCGTTGCTTCAAGCGCCTCTGCCCACTCCTCTATCATGGTAAGGCCCGCCTGCCGAGATCAGGATTTGCGGTCCGGGTAGAGATTATAGTCCCGGCCGTCAATGACCACGCGTTCGGCCTTGACCAGGCGCTCTCCCGGCCTGGATGAGCGATGGCCGTGGGCAGTCATGGTCTGACCGATTTGAAACAGCTCGTCGGTGAGCCCGGCATCTGCATTGCGCCACGGCTGACCCACTTCGACCACCCACTGCTCATTTCCAACCTCCAGGGTCACCTCGCCATGCGGGTTGCCTAAGCGCACCGCAATGATCCTGCCCGTAATATCGAACTCCTCTTCGGTGGCCCAGCCCCACCCGTGATGCGCAAATACGCCGGGCGTCAGCCAGGCACCTGAAACCAGAACAAGCAGCATGATCCAGAACCTTATTTTAGGATGTGAACGCAATTTTTCCTCCTCAATATTGATGGACATAACCTAAGAACCAACCATCGGCCTGTAAATAAAGCGCCGCAGGGGTGCGTTATGCCTTAGAAGTGCTATTGGATTTGCAAATTAATATTTTCACGAACGTCCCCTATTTTGCCCTATTTTGGAGCGGTTGACAGCCTGTGAACCGAGCCATAGGTTTCCGATCAACGAAGAAAGTGTTCCACGGCATGCCCCGTTGACTTCAGCGAACCTGCATGACGACATCATCCATTCATTAGCGATACAACTGCCCGCCGCATCATGTCTCGTCAGCGATCGTATCCGGACGCGGAAAAGCGGCTACCGACCCGGGCATTGTCCCCGGCACGCAATCAAGGAAAGAACGCTGCAGGAGGACCGGATGAAAAAAATTGAATTTCCCAAATCCCCTAAAAGGGCGGCCTTCGGACGCATCGCCTTTGTGCTCCAGGGCGGAGGCGCGTTGGGCGCCTACCAGGGAGGCGTCTTTCAGGCTATGGCGGAACAAGGCTTCACTCCCGACTGGATCGCCGGAACGTCCATCGGGGCGATTAACGGCGCCATCATCGCAGGCAATGCGGCTGGGGATCGCATTGCCCGGCTTAAGAAATTCTGGGAGATAATTTCCGAAACCGACTTCTGGCGGGTATCCCAAACCGCCGCTGCCGCGCAGAGCGCCCGCAGCTTCTGGAGCATTGCGCAATCGATGGTCATGGGGCGGCCGGGTTTCTTTGCGCCGCGCTGGTGCAATCCTTCAATGGCCTTGCCGGTCGGGTCCGCCGAAACGGCCAGCTTTTACGACACCAAGCCGCTGCGCACGACCCTGCAACGCCTGGTTGACTTCGATCTGCTGAATGAAGGATCGATCCGGCTCAGCGTAGGTGTGGTGAACATCCTCACGGGCAGCCTGCGCTATTTTGACAGCAAGGCCGATCGTTTGGCGCCCGACCACATCCTGGCCAGCGGTGCGCTGCCCCCGGGGTTTCCCGCGGTGCGGATTGAAAATGAGCTCTATTGGGACGGCGGGATCTACTCCAACACACCCCTTGAAGTTGTTCTGGATGATGTGCCGCGCGTTAACACCTTATGTCTGATGCTCTCGCTTTTCAACCCGGCCGGAAGCGAGCCCAAGACCATTGCCGAAGCTGAAAAACGGCACAAGGACATTATGTATGCGACCCGCATGCAGGAGCACGTCCGGGAGTACCGCAGGGTCCACAATTTGCGCCGGGCCCTGCGCTCGCTGTACGCACTCCTGCCGGAAAGTGTAAAAGACAACCCGGAGATCAGGGCATTGGGCGAACAGGGATGTGAAACGACCATGCACATTGTCGAGCTCATCTACCCTGCCAGGCAATGGGAATCCAGCTATTCGGACGCTGATTTTTCGCGCGCGGCCATCCAGGAGCGCTGGAGTCTCGGTCATCGCGACGCCTCATTCGTGCTGGAGAAGTGTCCCTGGCTAAACCCTGTGCCGTCACATACGGGGGTAGCCGTGCACACCATCATGCCTTCGGCTGATGCAGGCGAAGTTAAAGATCTGGCCTTTCGGTAGATGGGGCCGGCCGTCACGTCCGGCATTTACCAGTGATCCCGGTGCGATGGCCGCTGAAAAAGGAGAAAAGCCAATGAACCTTAAAGACAAGACCGCAATGATAACCGGCGCCGCGAGCGGCATCGGAAGAGAAATCGCGCGTGCATTTTACAAAGCAGGTGCAAAAGTGTGCATTGCAGACATTTCCTGGGAGGCTGCCCGCACCACCGCCCAGGAGATCGGCGAAGAAGGCGGCGACGCTCTGGCCGTTGCCATGGACGTGAGCGACGAACAGGGGGTCGAGACCGGCGTGCAAAAGGTCATCGCCTCTTTCGGAAGGGTGGACGTTCTGGTCAGCAACGCGGGGATTCAGCATATCGCTCCGGTCGTCGATCTATCGTTTGCGAACTGGCGCAGACTCATCGCGATCCATCTGGACGGCGCCTTTTTGACCACGCGGGCCTGCCTTCGCCATATGCAGGCAGCCGGCCGCGGGGGAAGCATTCTCTACATGGGGTCGGTGCACTCGAAGCAGGCCTCACCGCTCAAGGCGCCCTACGTGGCTGCCAAGCACGGACTTCTGGGCCTTTGCAAGGTGGTCGCCATCGAGGGGGCGCAATTCGGGGTCCGGGCCAACCTGATCTGCCCGGGGTTTGTGCGCACCCCGCTGGTCGATCAACAGATCCCGGAACAGGCCACCCGCCTGGGTATCACGGAGGAAGAAGTAATCAAAAAAATTATGCTCAAGGACACGGTCGACGGCGAATTTACGACCACGGCCGATGTGGCCGACCTGGCGGTTTTTCTGGCCTCGTTTCCCTCCAACGCCCTGACCGGCCAATCCATCGTCGTAAGCCACGGCTGGCACATGCAGTAGGAAGGCGATGATACTATTAGAGGCGTTTCCTGCCTCCCCTCTGCCCCGGTCCTGGGTTGGGGCGCGGGGAGGGTTTAAAACCATATCGGAAAAAGGAGCCAACCATGGATTACGTCAACATCCTCGGGATCGCAGGCAGCCTTCGGAAAAACTCTTACAACAGGGCAGCATTACGAGCGGCCAGGTCCCTCAGACCCAATGACGCGCGGCTCGAAATCTTCGAACTAGACGGCATACCCGGCTACAACCAGGACGAGGAGCAAGACCCTCCCGCCAAGATCGTTGAACTGAAGACCCGCGTGCGCGCCGCGGATGCGATCCTGTTCGTGACGCCCGAGTACAACTATTCGATATCCGGTGTGCTGAAAAACGCGATCGACTGGGCCTCGCGCCCGTATGGGGACAACGCCTGGGACGGAAAGCCGGTGGCCATCATGGGCGCCTCCATCGGCATGCTGGGCTCGGCCAGGGCCCAGTATCATCTGCGCCAATGCTGCGTCTACCTGAACATGTACCCGCTGAACCACCCTGAAGTAATGATCCCCTATGCCGCAGAGCAGTTCGACGCCGGCGGCAACCTGGTGAATGACAAATCCAGGGACCTGATCGCCCAACTGCTCGAAAGCCTGGTCCACTGGACGCGCCGCTTCAAAAAACAATCAGGCCCTTGAACAGCGATGTGATGTCCACATTTTCCGCGATGCTGCGCGGGTCAGCGGCGCCGCTTGCGCGGCGCCCGCAGTACCGTTCGCTTGGGCATTTTTTGTGGATTTGCTTCTGATCTTCTATTGAGTCTCTTCAATAGAGAAACAGATACAGGAATTATGATCGCAGTAAATACCAGTGCAAGATAGGTCCAGTACCTTTCGGCAAATGCCCATGTCCCTGAGATCGAAGTAACCTCGACGGAGATCTCGCGCTGAAATGTTCGAATCGATTTCTTGGTGCTCTGGCCGCCCACGGAAAGCAGAGCGTTCAATGAAAGAAAGAGCTTCTGCTTTCCGAGGTCCTTGGCCTTCACCTGCCACTGCCAACTGGTAGCCTGTATTGTTGAAATCGGTTGTATCTCCGGTGTATTGGCAACAATATCGAGGCCGCTCCCGGTCAACCGTGCCTCCATTTGGTCGGCGACTTGTACCCGTTGGCCTTCCGCCTTCCCGGCTTTTTCAAGAAGCAGGGCCAACTCGGCAAAAGTCATGTTCCCGCCAAGCGCGACGTTGACCGTGGCGGTGGAACCTATCTCCATGCGGTCGGGTGCCGTGTAAACCATTTGCTGCCATTCCAACTTAGCGAGCTCACTGTCCACGGCAGCGAGAATTGATGGCTGCCGCGCGGCTTTTTGCCTGTAGCTCGCAAATTGAGGAATGGTCACCGCAGCCAGCACACCCACAACAGCCACGACGATGATGAGTTCCCAAAGGGAAAAGCCTTTGGGCCAACTGCCAGATGATCTCTTGTACTGCTTATCAGAGCTGGCAACAAGGTCCTTCTTTTTTTCTGTAAGCATAAGCTTATGCGGGTACATCCTGTCTCCTCGGGAGCACCTGTTTCCCTGGACGTGTGGCTGATGTCAATATATGAGTATATATATATGAGGGACGTACATGAAAATATTAAAATATTTATTTCTACACCTTACATGCAAGTGGTTGAACAAATAGTTTTCTGCTCTAAGTATTGGGGCAGATTCTGCATCCTTGCTGCTTGGTCGAGAAATCCTCCCTGACAGGATCTATCAAAACATCAGTTCTTTGTCGCGGAGGGTTTGTTCTGCCCTTTGCATTTCTGTCAAGCATGGGATGGTGCTTGAAAGTATTTTCATATTTCGTGTAACTTCGAGGACTTTTTAGACCATCAAGTTTCATCACGGATTTAAGTGTTTAAGGAGAAATTCGGAGCTTGATTTTCGGAACTGGGCTGGTTTGCTATTGATCGGATTATACAAGGAGCTTTTAAAGCATGGCAAGCTTTAATCGGCTGTTCGGCCATGCAGAACGGACCGTTACTGCTTCGTGGGAGCTTTGCCGGCCAGCCAGTTGGGGGACACTGAGAGCCTGCGCAAGGCTGTTCAGGTGAGGGGTCGGGACGCCCACCTCAAACTATCACCTTTAATAGTTCTGTAAGATCAATTATTTATCTTTGGAACTTGATTCCTTGCTGAAACCAAAGCCATTTAGATGTTGGAAAATTCATCCATGCAACAGCTTTTTGTCTGAGCGCTTGGCGTTTACCGTTGAGACGGGGAAATTTCTTCTGACATGTACGCATCATCTTCAGGCAAAATGCATGTTTCCTTTTCCCCACAGACCATGCAGGCTGTACAGTTTTTCATGTTGAGTTTGTATCCATCAATCCACTCGATTTCATGCTCGCCGATAGCCGCTCAGTGCAATCAAGGAGCAACCCTCATGTGGCACCCCCTAGCTTCTTCCCGGCACCTGCGGCTGTGGCCAATACCCTTTGAAAACGGCCCCTTGATGTCCTTTCCGGCATTGCTATTTTCAAAAGGAAAGAGCCGGAGGAATTCGACCTATGTGAGATGGTGATGATCTGCACCGGTGAAAGTCACCAGTCCGGCGGAACTGCGTATGTCGAAACCATGCGGGCGCAATCTGCCGATGGCTGAAGGTCCGTTTTTCGAAAGGAGATCACACATGCGATTGAGCATTGTTACGGGCCGAGCAAATCCCCTCCTGGCGGAGGCGATTGCCTCGGCTCTGGACGTTGAACTTACATCCTGCACGGTGGAAGATTTTCCCGATGGGGAGCTTCAGGTGGAAGTTAATGATATGCTGAGAGGCAATGATGTCTATCTTGTTCAACCCACCAGCCCGCCGGTTTCCAATCACCTATTGGAGCTCCTGTTGCTTGCCGATGCCTGCCGTCGGCGCGGAGCAGACCGCCTCACAGCAGTAGTGCCTTACTTTGGTTATGCGCGCCAGGACAGACGGGTGCGCGGCACAGAGGCGGTCGGTGCGCGGCTGGTCGCGGACCTTTTATACACGCGGTTTGACCGCATCCTGACCGTGGATCTCCACAATCCGGCCATAGAGGGATTTTTCTCTGCTCATCTGGAGCACCTCTCAGCAGTTCCGCTGTTGGCAGATGCGCTACGCGGATCGCTCTCCCGCAACAGCATCATCGTAGCTCCCGATTTGGGTGCGGTAAAGCTCAGCCAGCGCTATGCGGATCTTTTAAACCTGCCCGTCGCATATATCCGGAAGGTTCGTCTAAGCGGCAGAAAAGTCAGCATACGTCATGTGGTGGGAGAAGTTTCCAACCGTCCGCCCGTCGTGATCGATGACATGATCAGTACAGGGGGAACCATGGTTTCAGCCATAGAAGCGCTTTTGGACCATGGCTGTCTGCCTGAAATCACCATAGCCGCCACCCACGCACTGTTGGTAAGCGATGCTGCAGAACGGCTTTCTCGCCTGAAGCCGCGAAGAATGATCGTGACGGACACGGTCTTTCGCCCGCCCGAGACTCCGCTGCCCATCGAGACGGCCGGCGTCGGTCAAATGATTGCCGATTCAATAAAGCGCATGCATGAGACCTGTGCCTGACCGAATTCGTCAACTTTGCAGCAGGAGAAAACGATTCAATGAATAACGCGAGTTCAAACGATGCCCAAGGGGCGGAATCCGACCGCCTCATCACCTTCTTTCTCTGCGGCGATGTCATGACGGGCAGAGGCATCGACCAGGTGTTGCCTCATCCCAGCGACCCAGTTCTCTTTGAGCCCTACGTGAAAAATGCCGGAGACTACGTGCGTCTTGCCGAAGAGGCCAACGGGTTGATTTCCAAACCCGTGAGCTATGCCTATATCTGGGGGGATGCGCGTGATGAACTGGAAAAAGTGCTGCCGGACGCAAGGATCATCAATCTCGAGACGAGCATTACGAGCTGTGACGCGTACTGGACTGGCAAGGGGATAAATTACAGGATGCATCCGAAGAATATTGACTGCATTACGGCAGCCGGGATAGATCTTTGCGCTCTGGCCAACAATCATGTCCTTGACTGGGGATACCCGGGCCTCCTGGAGACATTGGAAACTTTGAAGAGGGCGGACGTGAAAAGCGCCGGAGCGGGTCTTTCGCTGGAAGAGGCTGGAGCACCAGCCGTAATGGAAATCGATGGAAAGGGAAGAGCGATCCTGCTTTCGTTGGGTACACCAACGAGCGGCATACCGCTCCTCTGGGCTGCTTCGAAAAGCAAACCCGGCATAAACCTGTTGGATGAACTTTCGGATAAAACCATCGGGCATATTGAAGAAAAAGTCAAGCGCGTAAAACAGAAGGGAGACGTCGTCATTGCCTCGATCCACTGGGGAGACAACTGGGGCTACAGGATCCTTCCCGAAGAAATCGAGTTTGCTCACAACCTGATCGAGCGTGCAGAAATTGACATCATCCATGGGCATTCTTCTCATCATGTAAAGGGCATCGAGGTTTATAGGGGCAAACTCATTCTTTACGGCTGCGGTGACTTCCTGAATGACTATGAGGGAATCAGCGGCTACGAGGAGTTCAGAGATGATCTGGGTTTGATGTATTTTGCGACCATGGATCCGCTGACCGGAAAGCTCCACCGTTTACGGATGACACCGACGCAGATCAGAAACTTCAAGGTCAATCGCGCATCAAGAACCGATGCACGCCGGTTGAGAGACATCTTGAATCGGGAAGGGAAGACTTTGGGCACGCGCGTGGATTTGAACCTGGAGAATGTATTGACGCTTCAGTGGGATCGATCTGTCGAATGAGACAGATATAAGGCTAAGTACATATGTTCATAAATATACTTTTCGGGGTCGGGGTCGGTATCGGGGTCGCACCGCTCTTCTGGGCATAAGGAAAAATGATCCGCCGGCAAATTTGAGAGCATCCACATAGGTTCCCATGGTTTCAAACAGATCTTCGAGGTAGCGCCTGCCCATGGGGGTATAGTACGGCCCCCTGATTTCCGTGATTCCGCGGCCGCGCGGCTTTCGTTCACGCTCATTCAGCTTGATAAAAGGAAATGCCCTTTCGTCTTTTTCCGGGTTCGGATTTGGCCATATGAAAAACCTCCCCATAAAACCGCCTGCTGAAAAGTCATTCAGGCATTCTTATTGCAGGATTTAAAAAATACAGACTTAGGTCCATGAACCAGCAGGAAGGGAGACAACAATGAAGACCATTATCCTAACAGCAGCATGGGTGATGACTTTTTTAATCGGTGCCGCGGGCGTCAGTGCTGAAACACGTTATCCATATTATGGAGTGGCTGACGGCGCCTTCGTAAACGAGCCGGCGGAAGGGGTTGAGAGAGTAGAAATGGCCGACGGCAACTACATAACCTTTCCCCTGTCGAACGAAAAAACAGCGCTTCTGCCGAATCGGGAAAGGTTGGAAAGAGCCGGAAGTAAGGAGATACAAGGGGGCGGCACCCTCCGGGCGGAAGATGCCGAAACCGAGGTGATCGAGATGGCCGACGGCAATATGATCGCTTTTACGAAGGAAAAAGAAGTTGTTCAGGTCGGCCTGAACCCGCTGGATTGCATGAACCTGAATAAGTGTTGATCGCGATAGCTCAGCGCACGGGCTCAATACGGGTTATGTAATACTCCTCTTTGCCTTTCACCAGCAGATTGAACTCGACCTGGTCGCCTTCTTTCAAGCCTTTGAGCATTGCGGGGTCCTGCACGTTCAAGGTCATGACCATACTGGGCCAGCGCAGCGATTCGATCGCTTCGTGCTCCACGGTCACCGTGCCCTTGGCCGGGTCGACCGCTTCGACGATGCCGCGGCCCTGATGGGTCTGGCCGGTCGCCGCTGCCGCAGAATGACCCCCGTGTCCCTGGTCTGCCGCGCGCAACGCGGGCGGCAGCAAGAGTGTGAACAAAAAGACAGCGCATACTGCCATTATATTCGCTTTCATAATGATGCTCCTTTCGAGACATTCCGTGTTTACTAGGCCGGCTTGAACTCCTGCACCACCGGCGCAGGCGGTTGGCCCTGCAGCTTCCAGGCCACCGTGCCCCCGGGATGTTCGTACCAGCCGGGATTGGTGTAATCCCCAGGCTTTTGATTATCTCGCACCTTCACCATGGTGAACATGCCGCCCATTTCGATCGTGCCGAAGGGGCCTTCTCCGGTCATCATGGGCAGCGTATTCTCCGGCAGCGGCATATGGCCCACCGCGGTGTGGGCGGCGTGCTCGGCCATGCCGGTTTCTCCCATGGCCATGTAGCCGGGTACCAGTTTGCGGATGCGCCGCGCGATGTCGTCGTGCTTCACGCCGATCATGTTCGCTATCTCGTGGCCCATGGCGTTCATGGTGTGGTGCGACTTGTGGCAGTGCAGGGCCCAGTCGCCCGGTGCGTCGGCGATGAATTCGCCCACGCGGATATTGCCCACCGGCACCAACAGGGAGGTCTCCTTGTAGCGGGCCGATGACGGTATCCAGCCCGCGTCTGTGCCGGTCACTTCAAAGGCCGTACCGTGAATATGGATGGGGTGCTCATGCATGGAGAGATTGGCAATGCGGATGCGCACCCTGTCGCCTGTGCGCGCAACCAGGGGATCGATGCCGGGAAACACGCGGCTGTTAAAGGTCCACATGTTGAAGTCGGTCATCACGGAGGGGTCCGGCGTGGCCGTCCCGGCATGCACGGCGAAGTTGTGCAGCATGAAGCAGTAATCGCGATGGATCTTGACCGGCTCGGGTGTGCGCGGATGAACGATCAACATGCCGTACATGCCCAGCGCCATCTGCACCATCTCGTCGGCATGGGGGTGATACATGAAGGTGCCGTTCTGCCGCAGGGTGTACTCGTAGACGTAGGTCTCTCCCGGCTTGATATGCGGTTGGGTGAGGCCGCCGACGCCGTCCATGCCGTTGGGCAGAAAAATGCCGTGCCAATGGATGGTCGTGTGTTCGGGCAAACGGTTGGTGACCAGGATGCGGATGCGGTCGCCTTCCACGGCTTCGATGGTCGGACCGGGGGTGGATCCGTTGTATCCCCAGCAGTTCACCACCATGCCGGGGGCGAACTCGCGCTTGACCGGTTCGGCCACTAGATGGAATACTTTGACGTCTTTTTCCATTTTCCACGGCAGGCTCCAACCGTTCAGCGTCACCACCGGCGTGTATCCGGCGCCCTTGGGCGCCGGCAGCGGCGGGCGCGTGAGCGCCGAGCCCTGTTCGGCGGCATCGGCATGACGAAACGCCGCGCCGACAGCGCCCCCGGCCAGCGCGAGCGCGCCGGTTTTCAGCATTTGTCTTCTGGTCATCATGGTTCTCACCTCCGGAAAGAAGTTTTATGTTTTAAGTTTTAAGATAAGGAAAATGGTCGATACATGCCCCAGATCAGGGCGGACACAGGTCTGCCCCTACGCCGTTAAATCAGACAGAATACCGCCACCTAAAACCTAAAATTTAAAACCTAAAACACGCGCGCGCATTTACTGCGAATCACCTGGCCCGGCTCCCGACGACCGCACGCCCGGCGCGTCCGGCGCCAGCGTCGCCCCCAGCGCGCGCTCCAGATCCGTCCAGGCTATCCAGAAATCGCGCCAGGTTTCTATGTAGTCGCGGGCCGCCTCGATCTGCGCTTGCTTGGCGCTCAAAAGTTCGTACACCCCCACGAGCATTCCATTATAGAACTTTAGGGTCTCCGCGGTCACCTGATCGGCCAGTGGCAGGATCGCTTCGCGATAATGCTTCACTGCACCGTGGGCTGCGGCAAGGCGGGCATCGGCTTCCCGCACCTGCGCGCGGACATCGATGGCGAGCTGGGCATACCGGTTCTCAGCCTCCGTCAGCTCGGCTTCGAGTTTGGCAATGCGGCCCTGGTTGCGATCGAAAAGCGGTAAGCCGAGTTCCAGTCCCGGGCCGCGGCTGTAAGTACCGTCGAAATCGCGCTGCACGGTGAAACTCAACCCAAACACCGAGAGCCAGCGGCTCTGCCGGGTATAGCCGAGGGCCATGTTCACGGCCTCCACTTCGGCGCGGCGGGATGCCAGGTCCAGACGTTGGGTAACCGCCCGGCGCTCCAGATCGGCCAAGTCCGGCAGTGTTGCGGGCATATCGGGCAGCCGGGCGGGGAGTTTCCAGGCGGTCTCCGGTCCCCACAATCCCAGCAGCCGGTTGAGCTTTTCGCGGTCGGCGGCGAAGCGCGCTTCCGCGCGGGCCGCCTCCAGGGCCGCCTGGGCGAAAAAGGACTGCTGCAAGGCCTGCTCGCGCAGGCTCAGGGTGCCGGCCGCATACTGTCTGCCCGCCAGCTCGGCGGCCGCGCCGGTCGCATCGAGCACCTGGCTGTACAGCTCCAGCGCCTGCCTGTCGGCGAGCAGGGCGTAATAGCCGCGTTTGATCCCGGCGATCAGGTCAAGGATGGTTTGGGCCACCTCCAGCCGGGCGCTTTCGAGTTGGCCGGCAGCGATTTTTTTGCGCGCCGAGAGCGTGAAAACGTTGAGGAAGTTCTGGAAGAGCGTGTACTCGATTTCCGTGCCCGCGCCGCCGTCCAGCAGCGCGAAATCGAATACAGGGTTTTCCAGCAGGCCGGCCTGCACCAGGTCGGCGCGGGCGACATTGGCGCGGGCCAGCACGGCGCGCAGCTCGCGGTTGTTGACCAGCGCGATGGCAAGGGCCTTGTCAATGGTGAGTTCCCCGGCGAGCATACGGTGCACCTTTTCGCGAACGATCCGGTTCTCGGGGGCGCCCGCATCCCACTCGACCGGACGGGAGATGCGCTGCGAAACCGTTTGAGCCAGTTGGTCCTGCATGACTTCCCTGGAAACCGGGGCACAGGCCGCCAGCACGGCCAGCATGGCCAGGACGGCGAGAGGATGCAACCGGTTCATGGCTTCATTTCCTCCTGGCTGCCGTGATGCTGGTGGTGATCCATGCCGGGCCGGGATTCCGGTCCGTCCGCGGGCGGGGCTGCCGGAGTGGAGGCTTTTACTGCACCGCGATACCGTTCAAAGGCGGTGATGGGTGTCCGCGTACCTTCCTGCGCCGCCGGATCGGCCGGGTGGCCGGACGGCTGCACCCAGGCAGGTCCGGCGCAGCCGGCTATCAGCAGCGCGCCCACTGCAGCCAGGGCCGTAATTTTTGTCCTGAACATATGCTCTCTCTCTCTCCCGGAATCAGCAATTCTCGGTGCAAGGATACCGGCAACCACCCCCTGCCCCATCCCGGCAAGGGCTGGCTTTGGGACTCACTTTGAGTGTGGGGGGTATGGCAGTTGATCCCCTTCGTATTTTTTATAACACGTAATCGTCATCGTTTTCGTTACCCATTAAACGATCCGCGAAGTCGGATACGAATGCGATAACGATGACGACAGCGGTACGTTCAAGCCGTAAAAGCGCTTCAGTTGAACACATAAACGCTCCAGCACAGGAACGAAAGCGCTCAGCCGTTGTATTGAACGACCATAACCGGCAGTATCAAGTGTGTCCTGAAGTCAGCGTCAAGGGGGCGGTGTAACAAGGAAGAAGGTCTAGTTCCTGGCAGGTAGACCGGGCTGTGTGTTTTTTGATCACGAAAGAAATTGACCTACATCTTCAATTCCGCAACGTCTTTGGCTTCGACATCCCCCCTGAGAACAGCGGCATAGGCAAAATGCTCGTCAACCACTTGCGTGATCTTCACCGCGCCCACAGGTTCCCGGCGATAACCGGGTCTTCGTTTCACCCAAGATCTGAGATTTGACATATCTGTAGACTGGGAATTCCTGCCCTGCCCTGGCTCCGTCCGTGCTGCCGATGCACAGATAGGCTTCACGGCCGTCTACTTCCAGGATCTGGCCTTTCATGATGTATGCATGGCGAGCGGTCCCCATTGCGGCGCATCCTGCCGCGACGATGAAAAAAATTGCAACGAATACATGGACTATCGCTCTCTTTCCCATGACTTCCACCTTTGTGTACCCAATACACCACTGTTCAATTGGACTAGCATATTGCGTTCCAGTCTCGCAGGAGATGGCAAATCGTGTGGACAATCTTCAGGAGAGGCCCGTATCCGCTGAATACAATGGGTCCGGCAAGTCCGGACAGCGTAAATTTTGCGCACATGTGCGTAATTTATGCGCACATGTGCGCAAAATGAAAGGTTTTAGGTTGTAGGGTGGAAAAACCCTAAAGCCTCTTCTTAAGAAGAAAACCACATCTCCTGAAACGCACGCAGGGCAATGAACACAAAAATTGCGCCGAACATCACCCCGCCGGGTATATGCAGCCAGAAAAACATGGGCGATAGATAACCCTTGAGCCACATCGCGGCGATGTCGATCAGCACGCCCGCAAACGGCAAGACGATCAGCCAGGTCTTCAAATTTGGGGAGAGGTTCAGCAGCAGGGTGATGGGCCCCATAAGAATGAAGATCATGTTCATGCCGAACAGGTGAATGTGGGTCCACTTTAACATCCATACAAACTGGTCCGATTTGTAAAACGGCTCCGCCGGAGTTGTCTTTGCAATGACAGTCCCTTCTCCCAACAGATCGCCATGGCCCCTATCGGCGCTATCGGGTGCGGCCGTGTGCGTGTGGTGTTGATTTTCGGCACTGTCACGCGGCTCATAAAAAGTGGGGATAATGTCGTGCACAATGATCTGCCCCAATGCACCCAACATGGCGATGCCGAAAGCGATGAGGGTGGCGGTGATAAGCGCCTTGACCGGCAATGGCATCTGCGCCAGCCCGGGCAGGCGGAATTCTTCCTGCCTCGCACTCCAAGCCTTCATGATTCCTCCCCTTCGATTTACTCGCCGGTAAAATTGGAGCCGGCATATCGGCCATCGGCATCAAAAAAGATATAGACCGTGGTGTTATTGCCCCGGCTGCGCTCGAATGAGACCACCGTCTGCATCTTTCCGCTGGCCCGGCGGCTGCTTACACGAACCTGCGTCAAATCGGTTTCCCAGCCCTCCTCCAGTTTTCCCTGGGAAACAAGTTGATCGTACAGTTGAACCGCTTTTTGGAGCGCCTGCAGATGGGTGAAGTCGCTGTCGCCGTGGCTTTTGCCGCCATGGCCGGAAGCTGCGGCCACACTCCAGAGTACCATCGCCATCGCGATGATGCCTACCCGCAGGAAATCGTATGTATTACGGCTATGATTTGGCGGCATCACTCGACATCTCCTTCTTTTTGCTTCAAGGTTTGTGCAGATGGATCAGAAGTGTTTAACATGGTTGCACTACCTGTCTGTTAGGTGATTCTATCGTACTCGTACGCGTAGCCGATTCTGAATTTTTTTGTTTTCGAGTGCGAGTACGATTCGCCCCCCTCAACATCAATACCGATATGTATCGTGCAAATGTTGAGCAAAGGCTGTGCCAGCGGCAATCTCCGGTGAATGGTTCTTATTCGGCTCAAGAGGGTGGAAATGCCTGCAGGGTCTAATTAGGGCGCACTACCGTTGAAATACGATTTCGGAGTTGCCAAACCACACAAGTGTGCGCAATTTTTACACACCCTGTCGTAGCATTGTTAAGTCCCCCCTTTTTAAAAGTGGGGACCTGTTGATGCATACGTCAGTGGATTAAGGGAACTTCGGACCACTAAGACAGGATATTTGGATCATGCAGATCCTCAGCTATAAAAAACTCTATTTGCCGGCTTTCGCGATAATTGCGATTGTACTGCTGTTGATTTTCATGATCGCCCTGTCTACCTACCGGACGCTGAATCACCAGCGAGAAACCGCCCTGGCCTTTTTGCACAGCCAGGGCGCCACTTTGCTTTATGCGTTGGAAGCTGCGGCTTTGACCGGCATGCTGACCCCCGGGTGGAGCGAAGATTCTGTAGAAACACTGATCTTTGAATTCGGTAAAAACAAAAACATCGCCTACATCTATATGTACGATGCGAACGGAATCATCTCCCACAGCTCGGATATCTTAAGGCATGGAACAAAGACCAGTTGGCGCCCCGAGCTTGAAAGCGATAACCAGGTGATCGCACGATTGCTGACATCGGCCGATGATTCGCAGGTATATGAATTGGCAAAGCGTTATTCGCCATGGTCGCACGCACCCCAGGGGCAAACATTTCCGATGTCCGGTTCATCCGCCAGACTTCCGTTTTTGGATCATCACGCCGGCGACACGGTCGTCCTGGGCATGAGCACGGAGGAGTATGAAGCCGCTCATCACGCCGACATCCAACACGCCGTATTTATGGGGGCAATCCTGTTGGTGCTGGGAACGGCGGCGCTTTTTTTTACATTCGTCATTCAAAATTATTACCTGACGGACAAGGCATTCAACCAGAGCCGCGATTACCTGCGGCTGGTGATGGCCAGCATGTCCAACGGCATCCTCAGCATCGACGCCCAAGGCAAAATCATTTCAATCAACAGTTCGGCCCGAGATTTGCTTGACTTGAAGGACAAGGATGTCAAAGCGTTCGATTTAAAGTCGATGATTGATTTTCAATCGTCGGGTATCGGCAAAACACTGGCCGAGAGCACGCCTGTCGTGGACAAGGAAATCATTTACCATAAGGCATCGAGGCAGGTGCCCCTGGCCATGACCATATCTCCGATCATGGATGAAGACAAAAAGTCCCCGTATACCGGCGCGGTGATTACGTTGCGCGATCTGACCGAGATCAAGCGGCTGCAGGAGAAGGTGCGCCGATCCGAAAGGCTGGCAGCCGTAGGGGAGCTGGCTGCAGGCGTTGCCCATGAGGTTCGCAACCCATTGAGTTCGATCCGGGGTTTCGCCCAATTTTTAAAGCATGTTCTCCGGGAGCGTCCCAAAGAACGGGAATATGCGGAGTTGATGGTAAAAGAGGTCGATCGCATTGATAACGTGGTCACCAATTTGCTCTCATTCGCCCGCCCTGTCCATCCCGAGCCGGCCCCCACGGATATTTCCGGTATGTTGAACCACACGGTCCGCCTGGTGCAGGCCGATGCGAATCTGCGCAATGTGACTATCGGCGTGGTTGTCCCGCACGGCCTGGAAAAAATTAATCTGGACGGCAATCAAATCACCCAGGTGATGCTCAATCTTATTCTGAACGCCTTGCAGGCCGTGGATATGGGAGGCGATGTATCGGTCGAAGCCCGAGGGGCGGGTTCGGAGATTCTCGCCCTCAGTGTGGAAGATGATGGGCCGGGCATCCCTCCTGACGAGCTCAAGCGGATATTTGATCCCTTTTATACGACCAGGGAGAAGGGAACCGGTCTGGGGCTGGCGATTGTTCAGATGATCGTGGAAAATCACGGGGGTGAAATCACAGTTATGAGCCCGGTGCCCGGAAAGCGCAAAGGCTGCCGGATAACCGTCCATCTGCCGATAGCGCCTTAGCGAAGATCGAATGAAGCCTAAAATTCTCATCGTCGACGACGAATTGACCCATTGCCGCATGCTCGAAGCGGTCCTGAGCGCCGAAGGTTATGAAACTTTTCAGGCCCCGGACGGACATTCGGCGATTTTGGCGGTGGAGGCGCGCTTCTTCGATCTTATCCTCATGGATATCCGCATGGCACGTGTGGGCGGCATTGAAGCCCTGGAAAAAATAAAGTCATTCAATCCCGAAATCCCCATCATCATGATGACGGCCTATTCATCGGTCTCCACGGCCGTCGGGGCCATGAAAGCGGGGGCATACGATTATCTCACCAAACCCCTGGATATCGACGAGCTGAAAGTACTGGTGGCCAAGGCCCTGCGCCACCACCAACTCGAAACGGAGAACCTGTTTCTCAGGGAGCAGCTCGGCAACCGGTTCGACTTTTCAAATATCATCGGCCGCAGTCAGGCCATGAAAAACCTGCTCGAAACCGTGGCGCTGGTAGCGCCCACCGGAGCGACGGTATTGATCCAGGGCGAAAGCGGCACCGGCAAGGAACTCATCGCCAACGCCATCCATCAGAACAGCCCCCGCAGGGACCGCCCCCTGATCAAAGTCAATTGCGCCGCGCTGCCGGAAACACTCCTGGAAAGTGAGCTTTTCGGCCATGAAAAGGGCTCATTCACCGGCGCCACGAGCTACCGCAAGGGGCGCTTTCAGCTTGCCCACCAGGGAACGATTTTTTTGGATGAAATCGCCGAAATGCCCATGGCCTTGCAATCCAAAATCCTGAGGGTTTTGCAGGAACGTGAATTCGAGCCCATCGGGAGTTCCACCTCCATCCAAACGGATACCCGCGTCATAACGGCGACCAACAGGAATCTTCAGGAAGAAATCAAGGCCGGCCGCTTCAGGGAAGATCTCTACTACCGCATCAACGTGGTGAGCGTCACCGCGCCGGCCCTCCGCGAGCGGCGCAATGACATCCCGCTTCTGGCCGATTTCTTCTTAAAGCGCTATGCCGGGAAAAACCATCGCGCGGTGAAAGGATTCACGCCCAAGGCCATGGATCTGCTCATGCGCTACCATTGGCCCGGGAATATAAGGGAACTGGAAAACGTGATCGAACGGGCCGTCATCATGGCCCGCGGCCATTTAATTACGCTGGAAGAGTTCCCCGACACTTTAAAAAACTTGGCCTCGCCCGAAAAAGATTCAAAAATCGAACCCTCCGCCGAGCGATCGCTCAAGGAAGTAGAAAAAGAATTGATCTTGCGCACATTGGAAGAAACCGACGGCAACCGTACCCACGCCGCCAGGATACTGGGCATCAGCCGCCGCACCTTGCAATTGAAGCTTAAGGAGTACGGTGTCAATTGAACGTAGGTACCATCCGCTTCTGAATGCGGGACAGACGCCTCAGGCGCCGGCTTCCAGCCACTGCCGGTAGCGGCACATGCCGGCCAAGGCTTTGACGGCCCTTTCGGGGGACGGGAAGAAAACGCCGTTGTATTGGCAGCCTTCGATGCGGTAAAGCGTTTTGGATTTTTCGTCGCTCAGAAGGCTTACGCCCAGAACCGGCTTCTGGTACTTCCCGGTCAGCTCGACGACGTGGCGAATGTAGCGTTTTTCGAATTCGACGATCATGCTTCTCAATTGATCCAATTGCTCGGGTGAGTAAGCTGGGTCGGTGTTGCCCACGGAATTAATCATTTTGGCGGCCAGGATGCGCCGGCCGTGAATGCCCAGGTGGATGACCGCGTCGCAGGCATCCCATTTCAGGAGGGCTTCGATGGCGGTCATGGGGATGGTGGGATCGCTTTCACCCACGATGTCCACGGGATTGCCGCGGCTCCAGTAATCGGGAAGAATCTGGTCGAGCCGGGCCATGATATCTTCGGACAGATCGGGGATGGCCAGTCCCTGCTCGATGCACAGATCGGTGGTGACCACGCCCCAGCCGCCGCCCAGGGTCAGGATGGCGACCCGGTTGCCTTTGGGCAGCGGCAGCGCCGAGAACACGGCCGACAGGTCCAGAAGATCCATGGGCTGCCTGACCTGGATGATGCCGGCCTGGCGGCAGGCCGCTTCAAAGATACGGTGGTCGGAGGCCATGGCGCCGGTATGGCTTGCGGCGGCCATTCCGCCTTGCGAGGTGCGGCCGCCTTTGAGCACCACGACCGGCTTTTTCTTCGACACGCGGCGGGCGCTTTGGAAAAAACGCGCGCCGTCTTTGACGCTTTCGACGTACAGGACCACGGTGCGGGTCAGGTCATCGGCTTCGAAGGCCTCCATGTAGTCTTCCAGGGTGACCATGGCCTCGTTGCCCGACCCCGAAAAGGCGCGGATGCCGATGTCCTGCTGCTCGGCAAAGGCCAGCAGTTGGGTGCCCATGTTACCCGACTGGGACACCAGGGAGGTTGATCCGGGCAGCGGGTAGACGTGCACCCCGCAGCAGAAGAAATCGATGTGCGGATTGCAGATGCCCATGGTGTTGGGGCCGAAGATCAGGATGCCGGCTTTGCGGGCCTCTTCCACCACCTCGTCCTCCAGTTGACGGCCGGCCGCGCCGGTTTCCCTGAATCCCGAGGAGATCAGCAGCATGGCCTTGACTTTCTTTTGGCGCAGCAGCGGAATCTGCTCCTTGACCTTGGCGGCCGGAATGGTGATCACGGCCAGGTCGATCTCGGCATCGATATCGCTCACCGACCGGTAGGCGGTCTGTCCGGCGATCTGTCCGCCCTTGGGATTCACCAGGTAGACTCTGCCTTTGAAGTTGCGGTTGAGCACATTGGTGGGAATCATGTGCCCCCATTTGGAGATGCTGCCTGAGGCGCCTATGAAGACCAGCGACTGCGGATAGTAGCAGGAGCGCAGGGTGCTGCGGTTGACTTCCGATCGGGAAAAGGATTCGCGGCGATCTTTGCCGGTCACGATCAGGGCGTCAACGGCCACGGGACGGCCGTCCGGTTGGACGATCAGAGGGTTGATGTCGATCTCCCTGATATCCGGGAACTGCCGGGCCAGATCGGACAGACCCATCAGGATGTTGCGCAACGCGTCCAGATCCACGGCCGCTTCACCCCGAAACGCTCCCAGCAGTTTGCGGGAGCGGATTTCCTGGAACATGGCGGCGATGTCGGCCGGTTCCAGGGGCGCGATCTTGAACACCGTATCGTTCAAGGCTTCGGTGAAGATGCCGCCCAGGCCGAACATGATCACCGGCCCGAACAGGGGATCTCTGAACATACCGGCCACCAGCTCGCGCCGGCCCTGGACCTGCGGCTGCACCAAAAAGGCTTCGATGCGGCTGCCGGCCCCGGCCTGCATCCGGGTTGCGGCGGCGATCACTTCCGCCGGGCTGTTCAGCCCGACGCGCACCAGACCGGCTTCGGTCTTGTGCAGGATCTGCGGGCCGACCGCTTTGAGCACGACCGGGAAACCGGTACTCGCCGCCGCCTGGCCGGCCGCTGCGGGGCTGGCCGCGCGGGTTTCCGCTACCACGGGAACGCCGCAGGCGTTCAGGATGGTTTTGGCGTCATCTTCGCCGATGGCATTGGCACCGGAGGCGATGCTGGCTTCGATCAAGTCTTGGATATGCGAATCGTTTTTCATGCTTTGGCACCATTGAACAAAATGGTTGATATTTTCATGGCCATTGCCTGCGCGTCGAGGTCTCTGGAAAATATGATTTCCCCCAGACAGGCGTGTTCAATGGCCCCCAGAATGATTCTTCTCAGTATCAAAGGATCGGTGTCGGATTTGATTTCGCCCCTGCGGATGCCTTCCTGAATGATGTCCAGGATATTGCGCGCGTATGTTTTGGCTATGTCATAGGCGGCCGAGCCGAAATAATCCTGCGAATTGCGGACCTCCAACAGCAGCATGCGGGCAAATACGCGATTGGCGGTATAGTATTCGATTCCAGAATAAATAATGATCTCAAGCTTCTCGATGGCGGACGTTTTGTTCTCGATTCGTTTTAAAACCGTGTGGTGGTAATGGGTGAACAGGTCGTGCAGGACCTGGTAGAGCAGATCCTTTTTGCTTTTGAAATATTTATAGATCAGGCCTTCGGCAACCCCGGCCTTTTCGGCTATCTCGGCCGTGGTAATGGAATGAAAATCCTTGGCCCGCATGAGTTCCGTGAGGGCCTGGATGATTTTCCGGCGTCCCGGCGGGTTGGTATGGCCTTTGTGCCTCATGCAGGTGAGTAATACCCACCCACAAGAGATTGTCAACCCCATATTGATGGATTCGTAAAATGGCCCTTAAAATCGTCGCGCCCTGCGGGACCCAAACGGAACTTCCCCGGGTGCATTTTATGCACCCTACGCGTGCTCGGATGGATTGACAGGCGAAGCCGCTTTTGTCTATACCTCTTTCGCTGCAATCCTGTTAAAAATAGTTGACAGGTTCAATCCAGGAGGTGTTTCGGCGATGAAATCCATACAACTGGGCAAAAGCGGCCTTATGGTATCGGAAATCGGTTTCGGCGGCATTCCGATCATTCCCTTGAGCCATGAGGCGGGGGTCGATGTGGTGCGGCACTGCCATGCCAGGGGAATCACCTTTTTCGATACGGCCAACATGTACGGCAACAGCGAAAAGATGATCGGAGACGCGCTGGCGACGGTTCGCAAAAATGTGGTTATCGCGACCAAGACCACCCGCCGGGATAAGGCCGGTGCGGCCGAGCACATCGCATTGAGCCTGAGGAACCTGAAAACCGATGTCATCGATTTATATCAGTTTCACGCCGTCAGCAAAGACGAAGACCTGGAAACGATCCTCGCACCCGAGGGCGCCATGCAGGCCGCGCGGGAGGCGGTTGCGGCCGGAAAGATCAGGCACGTGGGGCTGAGCTCCCACAAAATCGAAGTGGCCCTCAAGGCGTGCCGGACCGGCCAGTTCGAAACGCTGCAATTCCCGTTCAACTTTATCGAGAACGAACCTGCGGGCGAGCTGTTCAAGACCGCCCGCGGACAGAACATGGGGATCATCGGCATGAAGCCGCTGGGCGGCGGTCTTCTGCAAAAGGCTGCGCTCTGTTTTAAATTTCTGCAGCAGTATCCCGATGTGGTGCCCATACCGGGGATTTCCCAAACGGCGGAGATCGATGAGATTATAGCCCTGTATGATCACCGGCAGCCGCTGAGCGATAAGGAGAAAGCGGAGATCGAGGCGATCCGGGCCGAGCTGGGCAACAAGTTTTGCCACCGCTGCGGCTATTGCCAGCCGTGTGCGCAGGGGGTTGCGATCACGGAGGTGATGATGTTCCGCTCATCGGCCAGACGACTGTCGCCAAAGGTTGCCGCGGCGCTGAGCCGCAAGGCGATGGCAACGGTCGATCTGTGCAGCAATTGCGGGGAATGCGTGGAAAAATGCCCCTATGAGCTGGACATCCCGGTTTTGATCAGGGAACTCAAGGAGCTGCATGCGGCGCTCGGTGCCTGAAGCGGGAATTCTCCTTAGCTTGGCTTGGAACAGGACCGGGATCGGGATGCCTTCTGCTTCCACTGGCGATGGTGCCGCATGGACTGGGAAGTCATGTTGTCCTATCGCGCTTTCTTGGCAAAGATCCTGAATAGCGTTCGCAAAGGCATCTTATTCGTGGTGGCCGGCATGGCCTTTGGTTATTTCTTCATGCTGTCTTTCCCCATGCTGACCGCCGGTTTCTTTGATAAGCGTGTGCAGGCCTTCCACATAATGGGTGAAGATGACATAGGATCTGACGAATTCGCGACCGGCTGCGACGGAGTCGGCGGCGTGCTTGCGTGTTTCGCTGGCATTCTGAAACTTTTCGCGAATGCCCTCGGCCATGGCTTTGGTCAAAACCTCGACCAGCTTATCCACCGACCCGATTTCAATGGCCTTGTCGGAAAGGGCGACCGCCGGATCTACAGCTTCACCTGGTTTCAGGCCGGTATAAGGCGCTCCTTCGCCGGCCCGATGGATTCGAATCAGTGTTTCGAAGAAATACAAATCGGCCAACTCTTTGGCTTCGGCGCCTTTGACCCGAACTGCAAGTGTCTTTTTGAAGGCCTCCTGAATCTCTTTTTCATCTTCTGCCGGCACCCATTTGAGCAGCGGGGTCACATCATTTTTCTCAAGAGCTATTCTGGCCGTATTGACCACAGGCCCGTCCAGCGTGTCACAATGCGCGAAGACATCGGTGTTTGAAAGCATGCCAAAGAGTCCGATTCCGACGATTGCCGCCATTGTGCACTTTATGCAATTCTTAAGAGCCATTTACTTGCCTCCTTTATTTGTACCGCCAGTGTAATGTTGATGGAATCGTAAAAAGTCCTCCAACCGTATGCCGGACTTGATCCGGCATCCAGAAGATGATGAATTTGCCGAATTGCGGCCTGAGCCTTATGCTGATGGAACGTGCATTTTATGGTTAGGAGTTCTCTTCTTGATCTACGGAACCCGGCCTCCTGATCTTGGTTCTTCCTGAATTTCGGGTGCGCTGGGTTGAACAGAAACAGCTTTTGCGGTTCCCGGCATCATTGCCCTGGAGGGGGATGCCACAATCATGCGGTACTCGCCTCGATACCACTCCTTTTTGATCATTTTGTCCTCGATCACGCGCAACTCATTTTGGCGCAGAAAATCCTTAAACTGATCCTCATACACCACTGTCCCGAAATTCACAGTGGTCAGGTAAACCAGTTTGGGTTTCAGGAAATCCAGGAACCGGGAGTGGTTCAAGAACATGGTCTGGAAAAAGACCAGGCGGCCGCCGGGCTTGAGCCATTTCAGAACACGATTCAAAACCGCCTGCTGGTTTTGAAACAGCATGAAACTCATGCTGAACAGTATGAAATCGTAAGCGCATCGGGCCGGGGGCCGGAATTGTTCGACCGCTTCATGATAGATATGGATCTGGTTTTCCAAATGGAATCTGTGGATCATGTCGCCGCACTGGCTGAGATAGTGACGGTTGATGTCGATTCCGTGGATTTGCAGTTTCTTGTCACTGATAAGCGGATGAAAATCCTGGATCATGGTGCAGTTACCGATGCCGACGTCGAGAACAACAGATTGGGGCGGAAAATAATTCAAGCAATTGTCGTAGCAGTAAAACGTGGCATCGTGAATGAAGAAGCGGTAAAGACGATTGCGCAGGAGTTTGCTCATAGTTTTCACTTGATTGAAATTCGCGAATTCACTCACCCTTATCGCGGGTGTTAAAAGAAAAAGATAGGGGGGAAAAGACGTATACGGGCTTGAAAAAAGCTGTATCTTTATGCCTGGGGTTTTTCCGGCGGATCAGGGGGACCTGCTGCCGACTCGGTCATTCCGACTCGGTAATTCCTTGACATAGCAGGACCGCTTCAATACAATCACCCCCAGTTTTCCCCTTGTTAGATCTGATTCAGCCCTGAAACCGGATAGTGAGGTGGTCTTGTGCTTCCCCCAATGTCACGGTTCTTGGCATTTCCCCTCCCGGCCTCAGTTCCGCGGGCTGCTTCTGTTTCCATGCTTTCTTACACCGCTGATGGCGGTGTGTTCGGTCGGATCATCCACAGGCACTCCGCCGCGGAGCGGCGGGGGCATTCCCGATCCCCCAGGCGCAATCCCAATCAACCGCTTTAAGGAACAGAAAGGAGGATTACATGAACTCGGTCATCGTTCTTCTCCTGGGCTTTGCAGTCGCCATATTCGGCTACAGAGTCTACGCCAAACACATCGATTCCAAGGTCATTAAAGCCGACCCGAAGCGGGCGACCCCGGCCAAAATGTACATGGATGGGGTGGAATTCATGCCCACCAACAAGAATGTCCTTTTCGGCTACCAGTTCAAATCCATTGCCGGAGCGGCGCCGATTATCGGTCCCATCATCGCCATCCAATGGGGTTGGCTGCCGGCCCTGATCTGGATTCTGGGGGGGGCGTTGCTCATCGGCTGGGTTCAGGATTACTCGAGCGCCATGGTGGCCATGCGCAATGACGGCGCTTCGTTCGGCGGTCTGAGCTATAAACTCATCTCACCCAGGGCCAGGGCGATCCTGCTCTCCTTTATCTATTTCTACCTGCTGCTCATTGCGGGCGCCTTCGGAAACGTCGTGGTCAGCACGGCCACCGGCCTCAAGGCTGCGCCCATGGCATGGCTGTGGCTGACCGTCGGCGGCGTATTGGCCGGCCAGATGATCTACCGTTGGAAAAAGGACATCATCCTGACCACGGTGGTATGCGTGGCAATCGCACTGTTCGGCATCTGGATGGGCAGCGTGCTCCCCTCCGACAAGCTTATCGGCGACCTGGCCGCCAGCCGCCCGCTCTGGGCCATCCTGGCCTTCGTCTTCTGTTACTTTGCCGCCGTACTGCCCATATGGCGGTTTGCCCTGCCCATCAACTATGTGGCTTCCTATATCGTCTTTCTGGGGCTGCTCTTCGGGATTATAGGGATATTCGTCCTGCACCCCAACTTCACCTTGCCGGCCTATACCGGTTTCAACATCAAAATCGGTCCCATCTGGCCCATCATGTTCGTGACCATCGCCTGCGGCGCCATCTCCGGCTGGCACAGCATCGTGTCAAGTTCCGGAACCGCCCGGCAGTTGGAGAGTGAAATGGACGCCCGGCCGGTCGGCGGCGGCGTGATGTTCATCGAGATGCTGCTGGCCATCTTTGCCCTGATCATCGCCGGCACCATTTATGCCGCCCCGGCCGATTACGCCGCAGCCATTTCCAAAGGCCCGGGTGGGATTTTTGCCGCCGGTGTATCCAAGTTCCTGGGCGCCCTGGGTCTGCCGGCCGGTGTGGGCAGCGCTTACGGCAGTGTCATGATGATCATTCTGGCCATCACCATCATGCAACTGGTGGTGCGTTTCATGCGCGTGGCCACTTCCGAGCTGCTGGCCGACATCAGCCCCGTGTTCCGCAATCCCCATGTCGGGACCCTGATAGCCAGCCTGCTCGGCATCCTCCTTGTCCTCACCGGCTGGTGGCAGTATCTGTGGGTCCTTTTCGGCGGAGCCAACCAGTTGATGGCCTCGCTGGCCCTCATGATGGTCACCATCTGGCTGATTTCAGAAGGCAAGCCCGCGGCCTGGGTCTTCTATCCGATGATTTTCATGTTCCTCACCACCATTGCCGCCCTGGTTTATACCTCCTACAACCTGCTTTCAAAGGTGTTCTCGGGCGCGGTCAAGGGCGAGGCGCTGATCGGAAACGCCCTTATGGGACTGGTAGGTTTTTTCCTGGTCATCGCCGCCATAATCCTGGCCGTCGATGGCATCAAGGCGCTCAACCGTTACCGTGTTTTGAAAGCCAAACCGCTCCCCGCATAACAGCCGGGGGAACCGGGAAGAATTAAGGCGGGGCTGGGGGCTGGCAGGCGAAGCTTGATCTCAGCAGCCTGTAAGCTTCCAGCCCTGCAGCCGATGACTGCCGATAGGGAAGAAAGGAAGGCCATGACCGAACAAGAGAAAAAGAAAAAAAAGGAAGGCATCTTACAGGCGATCAAGGAATTCGTTTACGGGGTTGCCGCCCACGACTCCACCCGCTTTGCCTTGAAGACGCGGGCTAGCATGGAGCACTTGTTCATTCTTATCACGATGGGCGACATGCTGGGCGTTCCGATATTACCGCCATATTACTCCCTCAGGCTTCTGCCCTATGTGGTTCCCCAGATCTCGACCTGGAAACGGCGCATGCTGCGGGAAAAGGATTTGACGGATGCCATGGCGTAACGCGCGGCGCCGGAGTTGGAAGTGAAGTTATTCTGTTCGATTGATGGGAAACCTGCAAATCATTGCCCTTGGCCAATCATCTGCGCTCTTCATGCATGTTACCCGTAAGGGGTTGGACCATCCCGAACCGCACATCCAAAGGGAGGAGCCATGTCTTTAGCGAAGGTCTTCGATCAGTATCCGGATCGACGTTACATCATGTTCGGCGGCAAGGGGGGCTTGGGAAAAACCACCTTTTCCGCGGCAACGGCCTATTACCTGGCCAAGCAGGGGAAAAAAGTCCTGGTGTTTTCCGTGGATCCCCAGGCTTCACTAAGCGACATATTCAAGCAGGACATCTTTGGAAAGGGCCCCACGGAGATCATGCCCAATCTATACGCCCAGGAGATCGACGCAGACCGCCGCGTCAAGGAGTACCAGGGCGAGATCCGTCAAAAAATTCTGGATATGTACGGGATGGAGAAGATTCCCGAGGAGATCGAAAGCTACATCCAGGCCGCTGCCGCGGAACCGGCCATGGAGGAGAGCGCGATCTTCGACGAAGTGGTGGACATCGTCGTCAAAGGCGGCTACGATTACTACATCTATGATCTGGTGCCGCTGGGTCACGCCCTGTACTACCTCAGCATGGCCTCGGTATACGACGCCTGGATAGACAAGATCACCAATCTGCGCCAGCAGATGCGCGAATACGACCAGGTCGCGGCCACGATCCGCCGCGACAAGGAGATCGATGAGGATGCCATCTTAAACGAACTACTCTACATCAAGGAGCGGATCAACAAATCTTCCAGCATTCTCACGGATAAGAAGAAAACGGCTTTCTTTTTCGTGGTGACGGCCGAGCAGATGGTGATCACGGATACCCTCAAGGCGGCCGACCTGTTCGCCAAGTTCGACGTCCCGCTTTCCGGCTATATTGTCAACCGGGTGCTGCCCGACGAACTCAAGACTCAAAAAATCCCCGAATACCTGAAGAATCGTTTGAATATGCAGGACCGTTACCTGGAAGTCATCGACACCACCTTCAAAGGGCAGATTTTGGCCAAGGTCCCGGAAATGGAGCGCGATGTGACCGGGCTGCCCATGATCGAAAAAGTGGCTCTAAACATGTTCGAATCGCGCTAGCAGGAGGGGACGATGAATCAGATCACCATCAGTATCACCCGTTTCATGCAGGACCACCCGAAGCTCAAATATATCTTCTTCGGCGGGAAAGGCGGCGTCGGCAAAACAGTCATGGCAGGGGCCGCCGCGCTCTGGGCGGCCAAGCAGGGCAAACGGACCCTGCTGGCCTCCACGAACCCGGTCCATAGTCTCTCCAACCTCCTGGAGAAGGATGTCTTCGGAAAAACGGCCATGGTGTGCGACGAAAAGAATTGCTTTGCCTTCGAAATCGACACGAAAGACACCATCGAACGGTCCAAACAGGAGATTCGCGAGAAGATCAACTGGTTTCTCAAATTTGCGGATATCACCACCCAGGCCGAAGGATTTATCGAATCCGCCACCATGAACCCCGCCTTCGAGGAGTCGGCCATGTTCGAGAACATGACCGACCTGATGTTCAGGGACGAATACGATTTCTATGTCTTCGATACGGCCCCCACGGCCAACGCCCGCCGGCTTCTGGGCATGTCCAAGGTATATTCGTTGTGGGTGGACAAAATGCTCAAGAGCCGGGAAGAGGCCAAATCCCTGCGGGAGCTTCTCTCCTTCTCCAAAAAAAAGGAAGCCGATCCGCTGATGGATTACCTTTTGGGTTTCAAGGACCGCATGGCCAAGGCCAAGGATCTGCTCACGGACGAGGCCCTCACGGCCTTCTTTTTCGTGACTTTGCCGGAGAGCCTGCCCATCGCCGTGATCACCCGTTTCATCAATTGGTTCCATGAATTCGGAATCCCTGTGGGAGGGGTGATCGTAAACGGCGTCATTCAGAAAGATCAGGTCGCCCAGGATGCAGCGGATTTCGTCCTCAACCGGGTCAGCATGCAGCAGGAGCACATGCAGGCGATCTGGGATATCTTCGGCGACCGGGTCCGGGCGGTACTGCCGCTGTTCGAAACCGAAGTCAAGGGCACCGCCATGCTGAACCGGCTTATGGGCGAGCTGTTCGCTCATTGATTTTTCTTCGGCGCGCCCTTCTTCTCTACGGATGAAAATGCATAGCATTCACCATCTTGATTTCGAGCATGCCTACGAGTTCGATTTTTGAGAGATCCATTGGCGGGCTTTGCGGCTTTGCCGGAAAATATATGAAATCGCATGAATTCGCCAAGCTCACGAAGGTTTGCCCCGGCGCACTTTTCAAAAGTGGCTGGTTGAACGTCGGTCGAAACGAAATCGGAAGATCTGCGCGAACGGTTCTTACGACCAAATCGCCAAAGACATTAAGATGACGATCAGCGCAACAAGTATGGTAAGCGGCAAGCCCACCTTGGTGAAATCCGCAAACTGGTAACGTCCCGGCCCGTATACCATCAAATTGCCGTGGTGCCCGATGGGTGTAAGGAATGATGTTACGGCCGACATGGCCACTGTGACGACATATGGTTCAGGGGCTTGCCCGAGCACCTGAGCCAGCGCAGCGGCCACGGGAGCAAACAGTGCGGTGGTAGCGGCATCCGACATAAACTGCGTTATCACAGCGACAATTGCAAAGATGAGCAGCAATATGGCGATCGGACTCCAACCACCGACCGCTCGTTGGAGCCATTCCGCCAGCAGAACGGCGGTCCCGGTTTTTTGGATGGCCAACCCGAGGGGAATGGCGCCTGCAATGAATACATAAATCTTTGCATCCACGGCCCGGTAGGCCTGGCGGGGCGTGATGCAGCCGAAAAGCACCATGGCCGCAGCGCCGGCCAGCATGACGATCTCCAGGCTCAATATATTAAGCCCCGCAGCAACAATGGTTGCAAGCATTATCGCTCCCGCCAGCCGGGCTTTCCTGCGCAGTGAGACTTCGCCATGGAAGGGCACCATCAGAAGGAAGGCCGGATCATTCGAGACGCGGGAGAGCGATTCATGATCTCCCTGCAGGACCAGCACATCGCCGGCCTCGATCTTTATGCCGGCCATCTCCTGGCACAGCAGGCCTCCTCTGCGCCAAAGACCTACGACGACGGCGCCGTAGCGGCTTTTAAAATCAACGTCCTGCAAAGATCGGTGGATGAGGTCCGACTGCGGTGCAACCACAACCTGCACCAGCTCCCGGGATGGATCCTCTTCATCGGCTTTGCGGTTATTCGTGTAGAGTCCGAACCTTTCCAAGGGATGCAGTTCGATTCCCTTCTCCCGCCTGAATGCCATCATGTCCTCGGGCGGCGCGTGGACCCAAAGCACATCGCCTTCCTTTAGCCGCGCTCCGCCTAAAGGATTGCATTCTCCTTTACCGTCGCGCATCCATCCGACGGTCGAAAAGCGATAATGGCCTTTTGCCGCCACCTCGTCTATGGTCTTGCCTATGAATGAAGAATTGGCAAGCAGCTTCACTTCGGTGAAATAGGAGTCCAGCCGGTAGAAATTCGAAAAATCCCTGCCGCCATCGCGCGCAGGGAGCAGAAAACGTCCCAGCGCCAGCATGAACAATGTACCCGCAAGAGACAGCGTAATACCAATGGGTGTGATAGAAAATATTCCCAGGGCGGGACGCTGGTACTGCTGCAGCACATTGCTGGCGATCAAAAATGAAGGGGCTCCGATGATTGTTATCGTCGTGCCGAGCGAGGCAGCAAACGAGAGCGGTATGAGCATCTTTGATGCCGGAACCCCCCGCTCCTGGCAAAGGGTGAGAACGACCGGCAGCATGAGCGCCGTCGTAGCTACGTGATGGGTAAATGCGGAGAGAAAAGCCACCGAAAGCATTATTATGGCCAGCATCCTGCCGTAACTTTCTCCGGCGAATTTTTCGATCCAAGCGCCGATCGCATCCGACAGACCGGTTCTCTGAAATGCGCCGCTTAAAACAAAAATACTCACCAAAATGATGGCCGGTTCGCTGCCGAATCCCGAAAGCGCCTCCGAGGGGCTCAATACGCCCGCTGTGGCAAGCGCAAGAATGATCAGGACAGCCACTATATCGTTCCGGAGCCACTCCGTGAGAAGAAGCCAGAAGGCCGCCAAAAGAATCACCACGAAGCTGATCTGGTGTATGTTCAAAGACAAGGGCACAAGTCATTTCCTCCCGATGCAAGTTTTCCCGGCCCCTCTTTCTGCCCGCCTCGGTTCCCATTGTTTTCAAGAGAGGAACAAATTAAAGAATAATGCCGCGTCGCTTCTCGACAAGCTAGTGGGACGGCCGCTCGCCTCCCCGGAGTCCGATAAGGAAAAGCCCGGCCTAAAAATCATCTCCTCGCCCTCCCGGCGAATCTATACCGGTTCTGAATTGCGTTAGACCAAACCGTGAATGAAAACCGGATCGGCTGATCGCGGTGATCATTGCGAGATGTTCATAGCTCATCGTCACCTGCGCAGGTCTATGCAGGGCGAATATTATAAGGGACAACAACGGTAAGCAGGTACCCCTCTCAGGGAAATGGGGTTCATTGCCCATCCGGGGTTGGATGCGGTCTTTGACATTTTCCCGATTGCATTGTTCGCCGGGTTTGGACGCGCTCTCTTATATGTCGACCCTGGCCAGATCGGTGAGGTCTTTCTCGCGCAGGGCTCTTCGCTTCCAACTCTGCAGGGAAGGCAAAATATGCGGCAGGAGGCGCATGGTGTAGTATGGAGGAATAATGGGCAGCCCGATCAGGTCACCGAAGGCGATGAGCATGAAAAGATGCTCCAGATCTCCCCGGGCATGCCGTGTTTCAACGCCCAATTCGTAGGCCGTCATGCCGTAGAAGAACTGTCCGATGGCCTTGCGAAATGTTGCCCATCGGATACGCGGCCCCTCGCGTTTATGCTTCCCTCTTTCCATTTCCCTCCAGAGGTGTTCCCGGCGTATCTTCCAAAAGGTATGTTTAAAGCGGATCGGATCGCGCCGCCTATCGGCGGACGCCGAGCGATTTGACAAAACCGACGATGCGCCAGCGGTCGTCCACGGCAATGGTGGTGGCCAGAGCGGGTTGGCGGCCGCCGGGGATGCCGTAGCTGATTTCATGGAAAATGCGGCCGTCGGGCAGATTCTGGACACGCGCGCTGCGCAGGTCGCCCGGCTTGGGGGCGAAGCTTTGCCCGACCGTGCCGTAACCGTCATGCCTGGTGCCGTGACATTGAATGCAGTAGTAGGCATAAGCCTGTCTGCCGCGCGCGATGGTTTGCGGATCGGCCAGTTCGAACGGCGCCGCCAGGCTATCGGGGTCGGCCGTGCGCAGCAAGACTTCACCATTGGCCGAGGGGACGCTCAGGCCCGCGGACACCGGTATGGGTTGTTCATGGGGCTTGACGGCCGGGGTCTCCCACATGCGGCCCGCCTGGAGGACGCCGTCATAAAGGTTGATGACGCCAATTCCGATCAGTGCAACCAATACCACGAAGAATACCGCGCATACGATTCGTATCATATTATTCCCCCTGGGCGCCCAGGACATGCTGGGGGTGGGGCAATGGCCGATAGGTGGCGTAGGGCGACGAGGCCGGTACGTCCGCCACCGGCCGGTAGCTCCAGGTCGGCTGGCCCATATCGGAGACCACGAAAAAGGCGAAAAACCCCTTGAACAGGATAATGCCGACCATGAAGGCCAGCCACAGCCATGTTCGTCTTGAGGATTGAAAATGTTTGACGTCTTCCATGTTAAATTTTCACTCCCAAAAGCCCGTGCATCAAAATATAAAAAAAGCCCCAGATCACAGTGCCGGCGATGATCAGCGTCATGATCAGGGGAAAAGGCGCGTCGCGGTCCTGGATCTCTTCGGGAAAGCGGCCGATGATCTCGTTTTTACGCCTTTCGGAATGCTCGTCACGGAAATGCGCAAACGCCAAGCCCACGCCGAAGACGAGCAGAAACAGCAGTCCGACGAAGATGTAGGCCATGACGTGCTGAAAATTGAGAAGATCGAAGAATCTCATTCTGACCTCAGGTTTGGGGAAAAAAATTAAACCCAACGCACCTCAGCTAAAGTATAGCGCATATATCACCAGCCCCGCACTGGCCGCCAAACCGGCGGCGGCCATCAGGAACAATGCATATACTTCACACCGCTTGAAAGACGACAAGCGCGCGGGCACGGCTTGGCCTGTTTCATCGCGCAAAGGCAGATAGCGTGCGCGCTCCTGATCCTGAAACTGGCCGTTTTTGAGTGCCCAGTAGAACAGAATCAGGCTGATGGTCAGGCCGATCATGATGTAAGCTGCAAAATAAGGAAAATACATGGGACTACCTTTTTTAAGTTCCGGTGAATGCCTGTCGCGATCGAGCTTTGAACCGGAACACCCCAATCTTTCCGATTCCGGTACCGACCTCGACCTCATCCTTCATCCTTCATCCTTTCGCCTTCATCCTTCTACCGCGGCGGTTCATAAGCGGCATCGATGCCGCGCGGATCACTGTTGGCATCGCTCTGGTCGATGAAGTAAACCGCGACGAAATTGCCCACATCCCAGATCTTTTCCGATTCCAGTTCGCGCTTGAAATATGGCATGGCGGTGCCGGTGATGCCGTTCATGATCTGGTAGTACAGGATGCCGCCGCTGATCGCGCGGTTCTTCAGAATCGTGAAATTGAGCGGCGGGGGGTAGATCCAGGGCTGGGCAGGGCCCATGCCGTCGCCCACCGGTCCATGGCACCCCAGGCAGAAATCCTGATAGATTTTGTGGCCGCGGGCCAAGCCGGCCTCGGTGGTCGGATAGGGGTTGGGCAGATCGCGCCACCCCTGGGGGATGTTTTCAGTCAGCCAGCGTACGTTTGCATCCGGCCCGGCCTCATAGGCCTTGATGGCTTGGGCTTTCCAATGGGCCTGGCGCGCAACCCGATGGTCCGCATCCTTGAGGCCCAGTCCTTGCACATATTGGATCAGCCGTTTCAGATTCTCTTCACCCAGAAATTGGAAGGCCGGCATGATCGACAAAGGCCGGGTGAACCGCGGATTGACAAAATGGGCCTGGTGCCAGTCGTCCGGATGCTCTCCGCCTTGCTGGGACAGGTCCGGACCGGTACGCTGCGATCCGAGCAAAATGGGTTGATCGACAATGTAGTCGCCGGCCTGGGCAATGCGTTCCGCGCCCGTGTCCCAGTCGATGGCGCGGATCGACTGGGTATGGCAATAGACGCAGCCGTTTGCGATGTACAGACCGCGGCCGCCGGCTTCCGTGGCCGTGCGGGCGCGGAAGATCTCCGACGGTTCGGTTTTGCTGGTGTGGGCAAAAGGCAGGATCACCACCACAAAAACGACGCTCATCAATATCAATACGCTGCCGACAACGACGGCCAGGGGTGTCATTTTCATGCGATTTCTCCGCTCCTTGGCAGCAGGGACCGAACGATATTGTACAGCCCCAGCAGGGCCGTGCTGAAGATCAGCAGGCCCAGGCCGGCCCGCACCACATAATAAACATGCATTTCCGGAAGCACGCGGTAGACCATTTCACCATTGAGCCAGGCATTGCCCTGGATCAACCCGACGATGGTCAGCACGATGGTGAAGCCCACCACCCCGATCAGGATCATCCAGTACTGGAAATCGGCCAGAAAGCGGCTGTACAAAGGCCTTCCGGTCAGCTTGGGAATGACGTAATAGATGCCGCCCAGGGCGATCATACCGGCAAATCCCAGCACGCCGATGTGGGAGTGGGCGATAACCCAGTTGTTGAAATGGGTGACGCGCTGCACATCGGGCAGGGCCATGAAGGAGCCCTGGATGCTGACGAAGAAATACATGATGGTGCCGGTAAAAACAAACTTGCCGCCGATATCGGCATGGATCTCGCCCAGCTTGCCTTTGGCCGTGTACCAGATGTTGATCAGGAAGGCCATCACCGGGATCACCATGGCGATGCTGTCCACGATGGCAACTGTCTTCAGCCAGGTGGGCACCGGCACCTGCAGCAGGTGGTGGGTGCCGATGTGGGTGTACACCACGATCAGGGCCCAGAAGCCGAGCAGGGACAAGGTGTGGCTGTACAGCGGATTGCGCGTGACACGCGGTATGACGTAGTAGGCCACGCCGGCCGACAGGGGGGTCAGCAGCAGCCCGAAGATGTTGTGGCCGTAAAACCACAGCAGGATGGCATCCGGAATGCCGACCAGCGCGCCGCTGTTGGGCCTCCAGATCACATTGCCCAGGGCGTAGGTGCAGGCGGTCAGAATGGCCGCGGCCAGCACGTACCAGACCGACACATACAGGATCGGCTCGCTGCGCTTTTTGACGGTCATGATGAAGTTGAAAAACACCAGGCCGAAAGCCGCCACCACGGCCACGTCGATGGGCCAGGCCAGCTCGGCGTACTCGCGGCCCTGGGAGATTCCCATGCTCAGGGTCACCACAAGGGCGACCAGGGCCAGGTTCCAGATCGCGGCCGTGAAAAGCCCCAGCCGTTCGCTGAACAGCGGTGCGACCAGCAGGCGCGGAATGAAGTAAAAAGCCGCCCCCAGCAATCCTGGTGTGACGAATCCGAAGAGCACCAGGTTGACATGAATCGGCCGCACCCGGCCGAACACGATCCCGCCGATGTTTTCGGTGATGTCCGGCGCGATCAATTCGGTGGCCCCCAGCAAACCATAAAAGGTCGCGACGGTCATCCAGAAGGCCGAAGTCAGGCAAAAGGCTTTGGCCGTCGCGTAGGTCAGCCGTTCGGCTTCTTCCGACCGGGCGGGCATTCCGGCTTTCTCAACTTGTCGGGGTGCTTCCTGTATCAGCATAATGGGTTTCTTGGGTTGTTGGGTTTGTTGGGTTATTTGAGTTTATTGGGTTATTGGGTTTGTTGGGTTTGTTGGGTTTGTTGGGTTTATTGGGTTATTTGGGTTAAGGGCTTTTTAACACAACAAACTCAATAAACCCAATAAACCCAACAAACTTCTAACTGTGGCATGCCAGCCAGCAGTCCAGATTCACCTGCCGCTGGCGGTGGCATTCGATGCAAAAGCCCATCTGGAACCGCGTGCCCTTGAGGCGGTCCGTCTTTTTGACTTCGCCATGGCACGCTTCGCAGGCGATCTCCTGTTTAATATGGCGTTGATGATTGAACAGCACATGCTCGGGCACGTAAAACACCTTCACCCAGGGCGTTGGTGTATTGGTATTGAAATAGTTATGTTCTTTGCGGATCTCGGGATGATTGGCGATGATGTGGTTGTGGCAGTAAAGACATTTTTCAACCGGCGGCAGTCCGGGATGAAGCGAGCGTTCAACATAGGGATGGCAAAACCTGCAGTCGATGGCTTTCACGCCCGCATGCAGCTGGTGGCTGAAGGGGATGGGCTGGGCGGCGCCGGCGCGCGTGGCCGGCGAGGCATAAAAGAAGAAGAGGAAGCCCAATACCAGCAGCACGGACAGCGCCACCCAGGTCAGCGGCGCGCGGTTGGCCCAGACTGCGTGCATGCTTTCTCCGAAAGCGGAGAAAAAGCGCTTGGGACGGCCGCGGGTACCGATCAAAATCGCCGTTGTCAGCAGTGCCAGCAGGGAAAGAGTGGTGATCAGGATCTCCATCAACGGTTCTCCTCCAGCCGGGTGTGCAGTATTTCAGGAAATTGTTTCAGGTAAACGGACAGCGCGGCGGCCAGCAATCCCAGAAATCCCAGGGCCACCGCGCCGTCGATCCAGCTCAGCGGCAAAGCCTGCGCGTGCGTGTGGTACACCGGCCCGAGCAGCAGGAAATGCTCCAGCCAGATGCCGCTGATAACGAATCCGCAGACCGCGATCATGGCGGCGGGCATGGTTTTGATGCGCTGGTTGAGCAGGATCAGAAAAGGCGCCACGAAGCAGACAATGAAGACCGTCCAGGCCAGCCCCTGCCAGGGCGGCGTCATGACGCGCTCGATGACGTAGGCGGTCTCCTCCGAGATGTTGCCGTACCAGATCACCACCAGCTGCGCGTAGAAAAAGTCGGCCCACACCAGGCCGAAGGCGAAAAAGAGTTTGCCGATGTCGTGAAACTGAGCGGGCTTCAACCTGAAACGATTGGCTTGGTGCAGGTGCAGGATCGCCGCCAGGATGATCACGGCCCCGAAGCCGACGTAGATGGCCTTGACAAAGGAGTAGGCCCCGAAGAGAGTCGAATACCAGTGCGGGTCCATGCTCATGACCAGGTCGTAGCCCAGCAGGGACAACACCAGGGCGAACGCCAGCATGTAAAAGCCGGCCAGGAAGGTGGCCCGGCGGTGATAGCGGATCGGATCGGGCGGTCTTTTTTGCCAGCGCCGCAGCAGCCACCGGCCGACGGCCCCTGAGGCGCCGCGCGCGCTGATCTTGAACCACAGCACATGGTAGAGATAGCCCAAGCCCAGACCATACAGGATAAGAAGCCCCGCCGCGTCTCTTGAGAAGAGAAACGGCAGGTTGAGCCAGGCTTCCTTGCCGTGCAGATCATGGCCGGCCCAGGGGAAGAGATGATTGCGGCCGGCCAGAAGCAGGAGAAAAAGAACAAAGGAGAGCGGGAAAAAGGCCGTGAAGGCTTCGGCCAGGTCGGCCAGAGGCCCGCTCCAGCGCGCCCGCGTCAGGTGCATCAGGGTTGAAAAGAGCAAAGCCCCGTGGGCTATGGCCGCAAAAAGCAGAAAACTGACCAGGTAGGCCTGCCATGCCTTGGCTGCATCGCCGGCCGCGACCTGGAAGATGAAAACGCCCGCGCCGATGGCCGTCAACAGCGCGCTGATGCCCGGCACAAGCGGCGTGCGCGCAGGCGACCGGGGGCCGGTTTTAACGCGGATCTTGCCATCCCGCCCGGCAAGGCCTTCCAGGGCTTTGCTATGCGTTGTCGTAGACATTGATTTCCGCCCCTTTGGCTTCGAAAAAACGATACAGGTCACTTTTCATGGGCGCAGCGCAACTGGCCAATACGCCGAATTTGTGGCCGGTAAAGCGTGGATCATATCTCTTGTACAGACGGAAACGCGGCAAGCGGGCCTGCGAGATCAACCCCAGCACATTGCCGAAGACGGCGAACAAGATGGTGAACTCGAAGCCCACGATGACGAAGGGCACCAGGGCCACGACCGGCTTGCCGCTGACGATCATGCCCCAGCGCGAAGCCGTGAATATGGCCAGGAGAAAGCCGGTGCAAAAACCGGTGATGCCGCCGGCCAGCGTGAACCAGCCCACTTTGCTTTTGGGAAGTTGCAGGGCGTCGGCGATGGTATGACTGGGGATGGGGCTGTGTACCCGTTCCAGTGTATAAGCGGAGTTGCGCAATCCGCGGATGGCCGAGGCGGCCTGCTCCTCATGGCTGAATATTCCCATCATGGATATCCGTTTATCCGGCATGGGCACCGCCTGCATGCAGAGTCTCCTTGATTTCGGTCATGGCGACCGACGGCAGGTGTTTGACGAAAAGTACGAACAAAAAGAAAAAGAGGCAGAAGCTGCCGATCATGATCCCGAATTCGATCAAGGTGGGCCGGTACAAGCCCCAGGCATGCGGCAGAAAATCATGCGCCACCGAACCGATGATGATGACGAACCGCTCGTACCACATGCCGATGTTGACGAAGATGGAGATGATGAAGAGCCAGACCAGATGGGTTCGCACGCGCTTCAAGAGAAACAGCAGGGGGATCATGGTGTTGCAGGTTACCATGATCCAGTACTCCAGGGCGTAGTCGCCGAATGCGCGCCAGCGAAACGTTTCCATCTCCACGATGTTGTGGCTGTACCAGGCGATGAACACCTCGGTGCCGTAGGCAAAGCCGACAATCAGCCCGGTGAAGACAATGGTCTTGGCCACGCTCTCCAGCACCGGTATGGTGATAATGTTCTCGTAATGGAAGATCTTGCGCAGTGGAATCATCAGGGTCAGCACCATGGCCAATCCGGAGTGGATGGCGCCGGCCACGAAATAGGGCGCAAAGATAGTGGTGTGCCAACCGGGCACCACGCCCAAGGCAAAGTCCCAGGAAACCACGCTGTGCACCGATATGACCAGGGGGGTGGCCAGGGCGGCAAAGAAGAGATAGCCGCGCGCATAGTGGCGCCACTGCTCGAATTCTCCGGTCCAGCCCAGGGAGAGCACGCTGAAGATCTTGCGGCGCGCGCCTTGGGCGCGATCGCGGATGGCGGCCAGGTCGGGCAGCATGCCCGTGTACCAGAAAAGCGAGCTGACGGTCAGATAGGTGCTGATGGCGACCACGTCGAACATGAGCGGCGATTGAAAATTGGGCCACAGGGTGCGCTGGTTGGGAACCGGCAGCATGTAGTAGACCATCCAGACCCGCCCCAGGTGAATGAAGGGGTACAGTCCGGCGGTGCACACGGCAAAGACGGTCATGGTTTCGGCGGCCCGGGCGATGGGATTGCGCCAGCCGGCGCGGAACAGGTGCAGGATGGCGGAGATCAAGGTTCCCGAATGGGCGATACCGACCCAGAAGACGAAGTTGATCAGGTAGGTTCCCCAGTGCACGGGATTGTTCTGACCGCCCACGCCGATGCCGACCAAAATCTGGTAGAGCCAGCAGGCGGCTCCCACGAGGATGCCGCCGAAAAGCAGGGTCACGGCCACCCAATACCGCCGCCCCGGCGGGCGCAGGGTGTCTAGAACCGTATTGTCGATCGATTCGTAGGTGAGTTGTGTCATAACGGTTATTGGGTTTGTTGGGTTTATTGGGTTTATTGGGTTTGTTGGGTTTGTTGGGTTTGTTGGGTTTATTGGGTTTGTTGGGTTATTGGGCGCCAACTCAATAAACCCAATAAACCATCCCTCAGATCTCCTGCACCACTTTCTTCAAATAGATCACCGCCGGCTTGGTGTTCAAATAGCCCATCACCTGGTAGGCGCGCGGATCGGCCAGACGCTTGCGCACGGCGCTGTCGGGATCCAGCAGGTTGCCGAACAGGATTGCATCCGTGGGGCAGGTCTGCATGCAGGCCGGCATCACTTCGCCGTCGCGGATGGGTCGATCTTCATTCTTGGCCAGGTTATGGGCCGCCTTGATGCGCTGGATGCAGAACGAGCACTTTTCCATGACCCCTTTGCTGCGCACGGTCACATCGGGATTGAGCTGCATGTTCAACGGCTCCGGCCATTGCCAGTCGAACCAGTTGAAGCGCCGCATTTTATACGGGCAGTTCTGGGCGCAGAAACGCGTGCCGATGCAGCGGTTGTAAATCTGGTTGTTGAGCCCCTCCTTGCTGTGATGCGGCGCATAGACCGGGCAGACCGATTCGCACGGGGCGTTGTCGCAATGCTGGCACAGCATGGGCAAAAAGATCAGGCGGGTCGGATCGCGGGGGTCCTGGTAGCGCTCGATGCGGATCCAGGCCATTTCGCGGCCCCTGATGATCTGATCTTCTCCGGCCAGGCCCACATTGTTCTCGGCATAGCAGGTCGCCACGCAGGCGCTGCAGCCGATACAGCGATCCAGGTCCACCGTCATGCCCCAGCGATAGCCCTCGTGCGCATGGGGCGGATAGAAATCCCGGCTTCGGTCATAACCCTCGGCCAGCGGCAGGGTGAAGGGGAAATCGTTCATGGTCAGCCCCGGCCCCAATTCTTCGGTCTGCTGGGCCTTGTCCAGCGGGACGCTCAAGGCGATCTTGCGGTCGAGCTGGGTCGGGTGCCCCGAAACGCTCGCCAGGGTCTTGACGGGCCCGCTTTTTTCCAACCCGGCGACCACGGCCGTATAGTCGGGCGCGCCGGACAGCGGATCGACGAGCGCCCCCAGGAGGCCGACCGGATTGACGCCTTGACCTTTTGCGTAGCGGCCCATTCCGGAATGGCCCTGCCCCAGAGGAATCACCACCATGGAGGGGTGCATCCCGGCATAGCCGTAAACCTGCAATTCGATCTGGCCGTGGGCCGTGCGGATCTGAACCAGCTGTCCGTCGGACCAACCGCGCGCGAAAAGGGTTTGAGGGTGCAAAAGCGCCGTGGTTTGCCAGGCCACTTGAGTGATTGGATCGGGTATTTCGGACAGCCAGGGGCGGTCGGCGCAGCGCCCGTCGAAAAACCTCAGGGAGGCGGCTGCATGGATCACGCTTTGATCTTTGGTGAGATCCGGCAGGCGCCCGGCCATATCGGCCAAAACATCCACCGTGGCGGTATCGAAGCGGGCATCCACGGCCGACGCCGGTCGATCGGCCACAAAGCGGCCGCCATTCTGGATCAGATGCAGCCATTCGGTATGGGAGGCAATATCCCGGCGCTGGATCATCCGTTGCACCAGGTACTGCCGGTAGTCCTGGGCCGGATGCCGCTGCGGGGAGCCCCATTTCAGGAAAAAATCGCCCACATGCGGCCCCGCGCCGATGTCACCCAAGACGGGCTGCAGGGTGGTCAGCATGCCCTGCTTGCTCTCGTAGGCATCCCATGATTCCAGGGCGTGCGCAACGGGAACGATCAGGTCGGCCACGGCCGCGGTTTCATCCATCATGTTGCTGAAGGCCACGACGAAAAGCTCCGGCCTGGCCAATGCCTTGGTCAGGGAGGGTTCGGACGGCAGCGCATACACGGGATTGACATTGTTGAGCAGCAGCAAATCGGCCGGTTGTGCGGCCAGACGCTGCCAGAAGGCCTGAATGGCGCTGCGCGGATGGGCGATTTCCACCCGGTGGCGCTGATCGAAATCGTAGAGGCCAAAGGCGGGATCGAGTACCGCGTTGAGCAGCACCGATGCCAGATCGGCGGCCGCCGAGGCCGTGCCGCCGGAGGCTGTGGCCGTGGGCAGCACCAGGGGCCGCCGGGCATTCAAAAGGCGCCGCAAAACCTTGTTGAAATCGTCTTCAGAAAGGCCTGAGTGCGCGGAGACCAGGGCGGGGAAAGGATCGGTCGTCTTTACGAGGGCTCTGCGGAAGGTGTCCGGCAATTGGCGGCCGCGTCCCTGGGCGAGCGTTTGTCGAATCAGCGCCATGGCGATAACGGCTTCGCTGCCGGGCCGGCACATCAACCATCGGTCGGCATTGGCTCCGGTCAAGGATTGAAACGGGCTGACCTGGAGGAAAAGGCCCTTTTGTCCATCTTCCTGAGCATGCATGGCCTTGAACTTGCGGCCGTACTCCACCGGCGACAACCAGGTTTCCAGGAAATCGGCGCCGAATCCGAGGATCAGGTCGGCCTGATCCATTCGGTAGGCGGGCAATATCGGCCGGCCGAACAGCCGGGCATGGGCGAATTTCAGCGATTCATAGGCCAGGGGTTCGAAGATGACCAGCCCCTGCGCTTTGAACTGGGAAAGTGTGTCGCCAAACAGGGCCAGCAGATCGCTTCCCGCCGCTTCGGTCATCATGGCCACGCGGCCGGGACCTTTGGCCGCAGCCTGAAGTGCATGCTGCTGGATCAGCGCCGCTGCCTGATCGAACGGGATCTCTTCCCAGGCGTTGTTAACTTTGATCAGCGGCTTGCGGATGCGGTCCGGGTGATAGAGTCTTTGCAAGGCCGCATGACCGCGCGCGCACAGCCTGCCCTGATTGACCGGGTGCAGCGGGTTGCCTTCCAGCTTGACCGCCCGCCCTTCGCGGTTCTTGGCTAAGATCCCGCACCCCGCCGGACACTCGCGGCAGGTGGAGGCATACCACGTGGCTTCCCCGGTCACCATGTCCTCGGGTGCCCGCACCAGGGAATAAAGTTTTCTTTCAGGGTGGGAATTGCAGCCGGCGGCAAAGGCTACGCTGCCCATGCCGGTCACTTTAAGAAAAGTCCTGCGATCCATTTACTGCGCCCCAGTCTATCTGCCGTATTAAAAGCAGCACAGTTGGCCCACTTTTCGCCAAATAAATCCCCATATCGTTTTTAATCAGGTTTTTGGAAAAGGCGAAACAGAGGCAGCGGCGGCAATCGACCTGGTAAAGTGAAGAGCTGAAGGAAAATGACGAAAATTAGGTAGCAGATGTTAAATCCGGTTGTCAACTGCTTAATAGCAGCTGCTTTCGCAGCCATTAGCGTATACCGGCCTCTTTCATCAATGGCAGCAGATAAGCGAGGCTCCGCCGCCCGGCCTCTTCGGGCTGATCGGTATAGGGATAAAGCTCCAGGCTGATGTCACGGGCGTACCCCAACTCGCGGATCGTCCGGAAGACCGATTTGAAATCGATGGCGCCCAGGCCGGCGATCAGGTGACGGTGGCGGCGGTCGGCGGCGATATCTTCGATGTGCATGTGCCCGACCCATTCGAACAACTCCTCCAGGGCGGTGGCCGGATCTTCGCCGGCGCAGAAAAAATGGCCAATATCGAAATTGATGCCGACCGCATCACAACGGATCTCGCGTACAAAGGGCTTGATCTCCGCGGTGCGTTCCATAAGCAGATCAGGCTCGGGCTCGATCAGCAGTTTGACCCCCAGTTCCTCGGCCTTCGGGATCACCCGGTCCAGGCCTTTATGAAAAAAATCCAATGCCTCCCTGCGCGTCATCCCCTTTTCAAGGGGTCCGCCGGGCGGCACGGAAATGTTGGCACACCCAAGAAAAGCGGCAATTTCCAGGCACGCCAGGGTGTGCGCGACGCGGATCTGCCGGCGCGCCGCATCGGCTTCAATCCAGGAGGGCAGGTAGGTGTCGCCGACCGCAAACAGGGTAAAGCTGTTCAGGTTGGTGGGCTTCAAATCGAGCGCGGCCAAACGCTCCTTGACTTCCGTCAGGCGCTCCGGGGCGTACTCGGGCGGGTACAGATGGGGCTGATCGCACATAATCTCTACCCCCTTGAACCCGAGCGCGGCGATTTTATCGAGGCTGTCCAAAAGCGTGTGCTTGACGAAGGCGTTGGTGCTGTAACCGAAGATCATCGGTCATCCTTTCTTCATTCTATTCCCTCGCGGTCTGTTCGTCCACCCAGTTCTCCTCGATGCGCTTCTCCAAACGCTCCAGGGCCGCCAACTGCTCCTGGAATGTCAGGGGCGGGTTTGGACCGACGGGTTTCTTGAAATAAAATCCCAGGTCGGCGATGGGCCCGCTGATACCGGCTTTCTTCGCAGCTACGGCCCAACGCGCCAGATCGATGGCCATGGGTGCGGCCAGAATGCTGTCGCGGCCCTGCAGGTTCAGGCGCAAGCTCATGGGCAGGCCGAAAATGCCTTTGAAATCGATGACATCCCAGGCTTCCTTGGCGTCGCCGCGCGGCGGATAGTAATCGATGCGCACGATATGGCTGGCGGCGTCATACCTCTCCCCCACCTCATAGCCGAGGATATCGTCCAGCAGCTGGGTCTTATTGTGCAGCTTGCCGCAGGCCCGGTCCGGGTCCATCAGGTTGCGACCATCGGCATTGCCCAAAATATTCAAGCTGTACCAGCCATCCACATACAGGCAACGAGCCTTGAGCGCCGACGCCAGGACCACTTTGAAGTAGGTCTGTCCGGTCTTGCCGTCTCTTCCGGCCAACGGAACGCCGCGCGTTGCGGCTTCCCGGCATATCAGCGGCAGCTCGACGCTGTTGGGGCTGAAATTGACCACGGGAATACCGCTCAGCAGGGCCGCCAGGGTGTAACCCAGATCGGGCATGCCCGGCCCTGCGGCTTTCAGCAGCGCCTCCAGGGTCTCAAGGCGCTGGCATTGGCCCGCATCCCAGGCCGCAGGCAGGAGATTGAGCAGCACCGGCTGGGCGCCAGGGTTTGCGGCCATAAACGCCTGCATATCCGCTCGAATCTGTTCCACCTGAGCGCTCATGGGGGCATTATCGGCCGGCGCCGGGCGGATATCCAATTGGGACAAGCGGGCCGAATGGGATTGCCGGACGGCCTCCGGCAACACCCCGTGCAAACGGACCCGTTCGGCCATACTGGCGTCGGCCTTATCCCATCCGGCCATTTGAATCCGACCGGGATCGCCCAAGCGGGGGAATTTGGCTGCGGTGGTCAGCCCGCAGAAAATGGCTTGTTGATCCCTGTGCAACTCGGCCAATGCCGCTGCAATGGTTGTTCCGATGGCGCCTTTGGCGCCGGCAACCATGATCAAAAGACGGGGGAAAGTGGATTTATCGGCCTGTGTCATTTTGCCTCTTGTGCATCATCATCCGATCGATTCGTTGCTGGGAGTCCAGATGAAGATCGCCAAGCGATGGTCTATCTTCTGAACAGTCGGTTCATGTTGAAAAACCTTTTAAGAGATTTCCGTGATCTCAGGGCGGCGCATGGCACGGAGTTAGCCCGCCATTTAAAATGAGCACCATAAAGAGCGGGCGCTTTTTTGTCAAGAAAAGGAAGCGCGCCCAGCATTGCCTGGGATCGCATGAGCAGCGGATTTTTACCGGTCTTAAGCCCAGGATGCTGCGTGCACGTGTACGTTCACACGAGCGTGCACGTGCACGAAAACAAAAACGGGCCGGGCTGCGGATACCCGTGCAGCAGGACTGCGCAGGGGGCCTCCCCGGCGGCGCTATTCAGCGTTTCCTCCCATGATGAAGCCTTTGGAAAACGGGCCTGTCGAAGACGGCGTGCCCGCTTTTTGGGCCAGGAAAGTTTGCCCGAGTTTTCCGATATGTTCGCCGATTTTGTCGAAATAATTGAAATGCACTTGTTCTTCGTCGATGAGCGTTTCAAAGATCTTAACGCTGGAGCTGTCTCCGTTTTCGCGACAGATGAGCAGAAATTGATTGTATTGATCCATTGTAAAGTTTTCGAGCTCCGCATCGAAGGGGAATATATCCTCAACCTTCTGGGCTCTTTGCGTTTTTTGGGCCGGCTCGGCCACCGGTTCGCCGCCCAGCTCTTTGATCCGTTCGGCAAGTATTTCGGCATGGCGCATTTCATCGATGGCGATCAATTTGATATTTTTCGCCAAATCACCGTAATCCATGTCGTCCAGATTGTAATGCTGATTCATGTACTGGTTGATGGCGTGCAGCTCCATGCTTCGAGCCCTGTTCAGCGATTCGATGACCTTGGCCCTGCGCTCTTCCTTTGACCCCTTTTCCATGCCGTCCTCCTTGTTGTTGATGGTTGTTGTTTTGCTGGTCCTAATACCTAAGGATGAAGTATACTGCCTGCGGCAATGCGCCGCCCATGAATCCCCGGTCGCGTGTGCCGGGATCAGTCCGGTACACTGCTGAATCATGCCGGGTTCCTTCCGGTCCCATAGGCCCACACTGGGCATTGCTTGCCGGCGGAGTAGCAAACATCAAACTTCTGAGCTCAAGCCGCAGGTGGAAGTTAAACAGTTGTGATCGATCGGAAGATGAAGGTGAGTCTGCAGAGTCCGCTATCGATGGAAACGATGGTTACGAGCTTCCGTCCGGGTTGAATTTCAGCGTGTTGAAGTCTATGTTCTGTACGGCCGCCGCGATCTCTTCCAATGGAATCTCGGGCAGACTTTTGCGGTCCGGCCGCAACTGCCGGGCATTGCGCAGGTACACATGCATGACCTCTTTGCTGCTGCGCGTGGTATTCCAGTGGATCATCACACGGATGCACTTTTCCAGGCCGCCGGGCACTTGCATTTCGTGGCCGCACATCAGGGCGGCATCATACCATCCCAGTTGGCGTGCCGCCAAAGCCGGATAAGTGGCGTTCAAGTCTTCGGTTGTGGTGAAGTAAATGCTGGCCACATCCTCCGCTTCGATCTGGTTGGCCCTGAGCATGATGTACAACAATTCGCGGGTGGCTTCCAAAATCGCTTGCGGCGAGTTTTCATCCGCCGTAGTGGCACCGCGCACCCCGCGGCATCGCATGAGAGCACGTTTACCGCCCTGGGCTTGATTCATGGCGCACCTTTCTTTCCCGCGTGAGTTTCAACACAAGCCGCATTTCCCATCTTCCGCGGAAAGCGGCACGCGTTGCGCTCAATAAAGACCCTGTCGAAAAAGTCTCCACTTCTAATTCGACGGCATCCATTTTGACTTCCTCAGACGAGTAGGGCGGAAAGAGCATCAATCGCAGCGCATTAAGACCGTCCACACCAACCATGCCGGGGATAAAAGCCGAGCGGACTAGAGGTGCAGCGCGTGTCTTTGTCCGTCGATTTCGACGGTGGTTTTCGAATAGGTCAGTTTATGGATGATTTTTCCATCCTGAAAATGAATGACATCCACACCCCGGCGCTTTTCGATTTTTCCGTGGCATTGCGGTTCAGTGCAAGGCCATTCGAGCAGCCAGCGGAAAAGAACTTTTTGCTCCTTTTCATCGATGAAAGTTTCTTCTTCGACGAAACGAAACCCGCCCTGCGCGAACCAGGGCTGCCATGCCTTGCGCAGTGCGTTTTTGCCGACCGCCTTGCCGCCGGTCCAGTTTTCGAACAGCACATCGGCGTGCATGAGCGCCATGACCCCTTCCAGGTCGAATCGCTCCCAGGCGCGGTTCCAATCCTTCAGGGCGTTCCGGATTTCTTCCCTTGACAGTGCCATAGCGTCCCTTTCAATCTGTTGTTGGATATGGGCGACGAATCGTTCGGCATCCTCGGCGCCTCCGATCATCCAGACGTCCGCATTGCGCAAAGCGCTCAGATTCGCGCAGGCCGTCGGGCATCCATGGATTACCACGGCCGTCCCGATGCCATCGCTTTCCGGCCGCACCAGGACGGCCTTGTCCCCCAGGCGGGCTGCGATTCGCCCGGCCAACGCAACCCGGTCATAACCGGCTCTGCAGCCGCCGCAATACTTGAGCCCGATCTTAAGGGGCCCGCCATCACGCTTCATCGATCCCGGAGAGTTTTTTGGCCGCGCGCTTTTTTTCGGCCATATTGGCCAGGCGCGCAATCATAATGCGTTGGGCCTGCGGCGAGCCGGCGCCATGCATCGATTCGGTCAGGTAGCCGACCGCGGCCGTGCCCAAAGTCAGGTTTTCAATCAAGCGCAAAATGCGCATCCGGTTGATGGTCGGGACATCACTATGGCCGGCATAATACTTCTCCAGCCACTTGCCGGTGGCGGGCGATTTGAAATCGTCCTCGGCCGGCATGGTAACCATCAGGCCGCCGGCGATATCCTGAGCCAGCCGCGCGATCTCATAGGGAAAACGGGTGACGTTCTGCTTGTGCACATTGGCCAGCAGCTTGTCCACCACATAAGTGCCGCTCGGCATCTTGCACCCTTCGCTGGCGCAGGAAATGCAACCGCAGTACAGGGTCTCATTGAGATGGTTCATCTCGATGATTTTGTCCTTGATGTGCGAAGCGCGTTCGGCGCCGTTGTATTCGGCCGCGGTCTGGGCCGCGCCGATCAGCACGTCGCCCACCCCCACTTTGCAGGCATAGCTTTGGCGATGATAGGAGGCGAAATTTTCGACCAGACTGCCGGCGAATTCATGCTCTTTGTACATGAACACGCGCTCCCAGGGCACAAAGACATCATCGAAGACCACCAGGGCTTCATGACCGCCGAAAAAGGCGTTGCCGCGATCCAGATCGCCCGCCTCCAGCTTGCGCGTATCGCAGGATTGGCGCCCCATAATATAGATGATGCCAGGGGCGTCGCTGGGCAGCGCGAAAGAAACGGCATAGTCCTTATCTTCGGCGCGCATGGCGATCGTGGGCATGACGATGATTTCGTGCGAATTGACCGCTCCGGTCTGGTGGGCCTTGGCGCCGCGCACCACAATGCCGTCGGCGCGCTCTTCGACCACATGCAGGAAAAGATCCGCATCGGCCTGCTGGTGCGGCCCAAGGCTGCGGTTCCCCTTGGGATCGGTCATGGCGCCGTCGCAGGTCAGATCCTTGTCCTGCACGTAGGTGAGATAGCGGATGAAACGCCGGTTGTAGGAAGTGCCGTGCGCCTGGTCGATATCATAGGTGACGATCGACAGCGCATTGAGGGCGTCCATGCCCACGCAGCGCTGAAAGCAGCACCCGGTCGCACGGCCCACCAGGCGACCCATTTTACTCTTTTTGACCAGGTCGTCGACACCCTGATGGATATGCGTGAAGCGGTTGATGCGCCTGCCGGTGATGTGAGAGACGGCGGTCATGAGATCTTCATATTCGGGAAGTTGCGCCATGTCATAGGTTTTGGCCACGGCGTTCATGGAAGGACGGATGATCGGGTCGTCCACCACATTGTCCACACGCTTTCCAAACATGTATACTTCAAGATTCAAACGCCTGAGACTCTGCTCGTACTGCTCGGCGGTCATCATAAGCGACTCATCCTTTCTACATGCAAATTCAATGACGATTCAAACGGTTGGAACCAATGGGGCCAGACTATAGGAGGAAACAAGCCAGAGTGTCAAGGGAAGTTGCATGCAATCAGCTGCTGCAAAGCTTTGCGGTTTCGTACTCGCACGCGGCATGGATGGTAACAAAAGGATATGCGACCCATATGGAGTTTACGCGTACGAGTACGAACGATCCGGGAATGTTCAAAACGCCCAGGTCCCGCATGGAGACGAGGCCCATTGACCAAGGGGCACAGACGGGCACACGGGTAAGCCGGCCATCGCCCTACTTATAAATATCCATAACCGCCTTGAGGAATTTGACCGCATCCTGAAAGGGCCGCTGGAAGGAATTTCTGCCGATGATCGAACCGAAGCCGCCGCCTTCGCGAATAGCCCGGATATCTTCGAAGAACGCTTTTTCATTGGCTTTTGAGCCGCCGGAGAAGATCACCATACGCTTGCCGTTGAAAGTGCTCTTGACGACATGCCGGACGCGTTCGGCAAGTGTTCCCACGGGTATGCTTTGGGCTTCATAAACTTTGCGGGCGGCTTCCTGCTCAATGTGCTCCGAAGGCAGTTTGACTTTGATGATATGCGCCCCCAACTGGGCGGCCAGATGGGCGGCGTAGGCACAAACATCGATGGCGGTCTGCCCTTTTTTGGAAATTCCCGATCCGCGCGGATAGGACCAGATCACCACCGCCAGGCCGTGTTGCTTGGCCTCCTCGGCAATGCTGCGGATTTCCTGGTACATGGTTTTGAAATGGCCCGAGCCCGGATAGATGGTAAACCCCACGGCCACGCAACCCAGCCGCAGCGCGTCTTTGACCGAGGCGGTCACCGAGGGTATGGGATCGGCGCTGTCCGGTGAAAGCGAGTCATGGTTGTTAAGCTTCAAAATGAGGGGGATCTCTCCTGCATGGTCGGATACCGCGGCTTCAAGGGCCCCCAGGGGCGCGGCATAGGCGTTGCATCCGGCTTCCAGGGCCAGTTGAAAATGATAATCCGGATCGTAGCCGGCGTCATTTTCGGCGAAACTGCGTGCCGGCCCATGTTCAAATCCCTGGTCGACCGGCAAGATCACCATTCTGCCGGTGCCCGCCAGGGTACCGTGGTTGAGAATTCGGGCCAGGTTGGTTCTTACACCCGGATTTTCACCCTGGTAATGGGAAAGTACGGTACGAATCTTATCGTTCATAGTAACATCCTCCTTTGGGTTTTGGTGACTTCACCCGGCAACCGGCGATCGCTCCCCCAAACGGGCCCTGACGGTATTTGATACATCCGGGATGGACAGGGTTGGTTCCGCTCGAGTGGGGTAACGATCGAAGCTGTCAGAATGGTGATTTTTCGAAGGTTTGCAATAGGCTAAGCATCATTTTCAGGTAGGAAAGGCCATCGCGACGCGGAATACGGAAGACTCACGCGGTTCATCTTCCGACTTGAATTTTTATTTGCTTCAGGGACCAAGAAGCAATTTAGAACGATACGGAATAACGGGCCAAGGCCGAGCGGCAAAGGGTGAACGGGCAAACGCTGAAAAGAGCCGCCCGATCCACATCGAGGGATCGGGCGGCGCGTTCAACAAGGCAGGTCGCTGCAGCAACTATTTCTTCTTGGTGTAATCGTACCAGCCCTTGCCGGTCTTTTCGCCGTATTCGCCTTTGACGTATTTGGCAACCAGGCTGGGGGTGGGCAGTTGGGAGCGATCGCCGGTGGCCCGGAACGCTTCCATGCCCATGATGTAGCTCAGATCGATGCCGGTGAGGTCGTTTAAGCGGAACGGCCCCATGGGGTGGCCGGCACCATACACGCAGGCCTTATCGATGTCTTCCACAGAGGCCACGCCCATTTCCAGGATCCATTGAGCCTCACGGCCGATAGCCCTGAATATGCGGTTGAGGAGGAAGCCGTCCACCTCTTTTTTCAAATGAACCGGCACCTTCTCCAGCTTGGCGCACAGGTCCATGGAGACTTTGATGGTTTCATCGGAGGTATGCGGTCCCTGCACCACTTCCACCAGCTTCATCACCAGGGCGGGGTTGAAAAAGTGCAGGTTGCACACCTGGGAAGGCCGCGTGGTCGCATCGGCGATTTTCGAGCTGACGATGAAGGAGCTGTTGGTTGCCAGGATAGCGTGCGGCGGGGTGAACTTGTCCAAATCAGCGAAAATGCGGCGCTTGAGATCCAAGATTTCCAGCACCGCCTCGATGACATAGTCGGCGTCTTTGCAGGCTTCCTGCAAACTGGACGTAAAAGAGATGTTGGCGCGGGCCTGCTTGGCCTGATCGGCGGTCAGCTTCCCTTTTTCGACGCGGCCCGGCAGGTATTTGTCCACAAAGGCTTCGGCTTTCTTAAGAACATCCTCCTTGATGTCCGTGCAGACGACCTTAAAACCCTGAATGGCGGACAAGGTGGCAATCTGGTGCCCCATGTTGCCGGCGCCGACGACGACGATTTTTTTGACATCCTCGATCTTCATTGAAACCTCCTTTGGTGGATTGATTAGGAAGGGCTGAAGGGACAGCCCTGAAAGTGGGCTTAGGAAAAAAGGTCACCGACCAATTACCGAGCAATTGTTCGGTTTCATAGCACCCCGGCAGAACCGGGTCAAGGTCTAGTCCGTTGGCCCGTTGAACTGTTGAACCGTTATCCACCCATCGGGTTTTCCGTGCTTCGCCGTTGACGCGCTGGCCAGCCTTATTTGCCGGGAGTTCTTTTTTAACACCACTCGTTCCACGCTCCAATCCCGGAGCGCTTTGATAATAGGGTCAGGCGTCTTTGCGCCCGAGTGCTGGGGTGCAATGCGCCGGTGCCACAACCGGCGGCCGGAGTGGGAAAAAGAGGAGGCGGCCGATTGAACTTCTCAAGGGATTCGGCGACTAAAGCTTAAAGCCTACGGACTGACGGGCCGACGGGGTAACGGGAACGGCCTGCGAAGAGGCCAAGGGCCTGCGAGGCAGACCCTTGGCAAGCATATCACTGAAGTGCCATCAATCGACAGAGGTGCCGATCGGCAGAATCCCGGCGGCCACTTGAGCCCGCTTTTCATATTTCTCCAGGGGTGATTCGTGCAGGATCATCATCTTCTGCGCGGCCATGGAACCTTCCGCGTGCACGGTGGTCACCTCATGGAAGGCCGATTCATGGGAACAGACATGGCGCATGGTTTCATGGATCATCTTCATGCGGTCAAGAGTGCTGTACTCCGACGCCCCGCCCAGGTAGTGCTCCAGGTAGTCGTGAATCTCCGGATTGTCCCAATCGCGCTTGTCGGGCGAAGTGGCCAGGATACCGCCGCCGATGTCTTGGATCAGTTTCACGAAATCATGGTATTTGCTGGCAAAATGCAGCTTGGCCATGTTGGCGATGAGCGGATTGGGAACCGCGATCTCCCCGAACATCACCGGTTCGTGGGCCGCCGCGCTGGCCAGGGCGCGCAGGGTTTCCACGTAGGCGGCCACATCGGCCAGCTTTTCGCGGATATGGCTGACTTTGAACAAACCATTGTATTTGGCCATGGCCACCGCGCATCCGGCCATGACTTCAACGCTGGGAACCTTGTAGCTGATGGCCGTGAAGCGGTGGAAGGTGGCGAAGGTATAGGCCAGATACATCGAGTACTGCCACTCGCCGCACATGAAAACCCGGTCCCAGGGCACGAACACGTTGTCGAAGACGATCATGGCCTCGGTCAGCTCGCGCACCGGACGGTCGGCGTGGAATTCCCTGTCCGACCAGGGGCCGCGGCCGTTGCGGCAGATGAAGGTGATGCCCTTGGTGTTGGCCGGAATGGCGAAGCTGACGGCGTAGTCGGCTTCGTTCTCGCGCATCTGGCGCGTGGGCACCACAAGGATTTCGTTGGCCGCAGGCGCGCTGGTGATGTGGATCTTGGCGCCTTTGACATAGATCCCCTCCTTGTTTTTGTCCACGACGTGCAGGTAGTAATCGGGGTGTTTCTGTTTGGCCGGCTCCTTGGAACGATCGCCCTTGACGCAGGTGACCGCGCCGCAGGTATGCAGGTCGTTTTTGCGCAGGTGTTCCAGGAAGTTCTTGGCGTTGTCTTCATACTGCTTGTTGCCCATCTGCTTGGCCACCGCCATGGCCGCATTGAGGCAGTCCGTACCGATATCCTTGCCGAAAGGCAGACCGCCGGTCAACCGCATCAGGGTCTGGATGGCCAGGGTGCGGTTGCGCAAATCTTCCGGCGTTTTGGGGGTCACATAAAAACGGTTGATCGGCTCTCCGGTTTCGGGATGCTTGGCGATCAGCAGATCTTTGGTTTTCTGGTCGGCCTTCTGGGCCAATTCATATCCGGCGGCAATGGTGTCTACGGTTATCGAAAGGACGCGATGCTTGGTGACATCTTCCACCCGTTCGCCGCTGATATAGACCCGCCTGCCGTCCCGCAAACTCTGCCTGTACGCTTCATGTGTTCGGATACCCATGGTGTTGTCCTCCTGTAAAGATAAGATGATGGGTAAATAAAAGAATCGCGCAAATGTGCCGCGCCTTGTCTTGGAATGGTTGGATGGTTCATTGGATGATGTGGCCGGGAACAAAACTGCTTGTGTCCGGTCGGTTGCAGCCGTTGAGGCGGCCGGCTGGCCAAACCGGCTGCCCGAATGACGTTTAGTTACTGACGCCAAATCGGCGTTTAAGTTAACATGATGCCGCTGCGTGTCAAGAGAAAGGAAAAGAGGGAATGTGCGGCCGGAATTCGCGGTAGAAGATATTTTTTTATCGGTTCATGCCCGGTTGCAAATAGCGCGTCCGGTTCCATTGGATTGGGGGAAATAGGCGCCGACGCGCAATGCTTTGACCAGTTCGGCTTCGCTGCCGATCGGGTCGCTGAAACAGGTATAAGCCCTGCCCAGAGCCTGGATGCCGTGTGCGTCCGAACCGCCGATGCCCTTGACGCCCAGCCGGCCGGCCGCCTCATGGGCATAGCGGTTGTCATCCGCTGAAACACTGCCGTTGAGCGTCTCCAGGGCCACAAGACCCTGCAAGGCCAAGACCCGGTCGCCCAGGGCGCAGCCGATGAGCCCGTTTTGATAAGGATGGGCGGGTATGGCCACCCCGCCCCGCTGATTGACCCAATCCAGCACCGTCTGCATGGGCAAGCCCGGCAAAAAATCGCTTTTGCCCGCGCGCACTCCGTAGATCAGGAGATGTCCTTCGGCGGCCCGGTATTCCAAACCCCTGAAAATGGGAAAGTTTTCCCTGGCAGCAATGCCTTCGAAGGGCCGGCTCAAATCATAGGCGTGATGTTCGGTAATGCACACGCCATCCAGACCCATCCGGCGGGCTTGGGCAACCACCTCTGCGGGCCGAATGGCCGAATCACCCCCCAGCGTGGTGTGGATATGCAGATCGATCCTGAACATGCGTTGTCAACCGTTTCCTTCAGCCCTTATGTGCCGGCTTCTCGAACCTGCTTCGCGTTCACTTGTGACTCCCCTTGGGACTGATAGGATCATTCCGATCGGCCAACGCGCTCTGTGGATTATGGGGATTGGAGAGCGTTTTTTCAAGTCAAAACGTCCGATCGGCGGTTCTAAACCTTTCACCCCCAAGGGCCGATATCTATTTCGTAAACCAGATCAGGGTTCACTCGTCCGGTTGGACATACGCCGCAGTCCGCCCGGCATAAATACCTGAAACATCATTCCCGATGGGCTTCTTTGAGATTGGCACGCAAAGCCCATGGCCAGCAGGCAGCCGGAAGCGGGCGGAAAAAGGAAACGTTTAATCCGGTGCGGCATGACGCGGAGGGGGCTCGACCCGATGAGAAAATCGAAAAATGCCACAAACAGCCCGATCCTGATCGATATCATTATGGATATCCCTTTTTTCGCCGCTCTGGACAGTCATGAACTGGCGGTAGTGGCCAGGCACATGAACTATTATGAAATTGCAGCGGGTCAAGTTCTTTTCAAGGAGGGCGAACCAGGGGACTCGGTCTGCTTTGTGGTCCAAGGGGCCCTGGATGTGTACAAGGAAGCTTCCCATTCCGGTAACCCGGTTCGTATCGCGACGGTCACCAAGAACCGCTCCATCGGCGAAATGGCCGTCATCGATGAATATACCCGTTCAGCAACGGTGTCGGCGCGGACCGATTCGAGTATCGTGTCCCTGACCAAAAGCGGCTTTAACGCCATTCTAAAAGAGAATCCCAAAGTAGGGGCAGTCATCCTCAAAAAAATCGCCACCCTGGTCAGCATGAACCTGCGCCGCACCTCCGCTCAATTGGCCGATTTCATCAATGCCCTGCCGATTACCTAAATGAAAGTACTGTTTGTGCACTTCGCCCCCGCGCGTGCACCGAAGTACTTCTCGTAGATGGTGCGCAAGCGCTCGAGATCAAATGTCCAGATGGCAACGTGCTCAATGCGGATCATAGAGCCTCGGTTGCTTGAAAGCCGAATGAAGTATTTAATCCTTGTGCAACTCTTCGATCCGGGCGTAGAAATCGAGGACCTCCGGATTCATCAGCGCGTCGCGATTGCCGATGGGCTGCCCGCTGATCGCTTTGCGTACCGCCAGTTCGACTTTCTTCATATTCAGGGTATAGGGGATGCCGGGCACGGCGATGATTTTGGCCGGAACATGCCGCGGCGAAGCATTGTCGCGAATGGCGCTTTTTATTTTGGCCCGGAGTGTCTCGTCCAGGTGGTGGCCGGGCTTCAGTTTGATGAACAAGATCACGCGCACGTCGTTTTTCCAGTCCTGACCGATCACGATGCTGTCCTCGATCTCATCGATCAGCTCCACCTGCCGGTAGATTTCGGCCGTGCCGATGCGGACGCCGCCGGGGTTGAGGGTCGCATCGGAGCGCCCGTAAATCACCACCCCGCCGCGTTCGTTGATGGAAATAAAATCGCCGTGGCGCCAGATGTTGGGATACTTATCGAAATAGGCGGCATGGTACTTGACGCCGTCGGGATCGTCCCAGAAGTAAATGGGCATGGAGGGGAACGGCGCAGCGCACACCAGTTCGCCTTTTTCGCCGGTGACCGGCCGGCCCTCTTCATTGAAGGCAAATACTTTCATGCCCAGACCGCGTCCTTGCAGTTGGCCGGAGTAAACCGGATCGAGCGGATTGCCCAACGCAAAGCAGCCGTTCAAATCGGAACCGCCCGATATGGAGGCCAGTTGAAGATCTTTTTTGATATGCGCGTAGACATATTCGAAATTTTCTTCGGACAGGGGCGATCCGGTGGAAAGGACCGTGCACAATGCCGGCAACGAATGGGTGGCGGCGATATCGGCGCCCGAATTCTGCAGGGCCGAAATATACCCCGCGCTTGTGCCGAATACGGTGATCTTTTCTTCTTCGGCCATGCGCCAGAGCACGTCACTGTCCGGATGAAAGGGGTTGCCGTCGTAAAGCACCACCGTTGCGCCGGTGGCCAGTGCGCTGACCAGCCAATTCCACATCATCCAGCCACACGAAGTATAATAAAAAATGATATCGCCGCGCTTCATGTCGGTGTGCAGGATCATTTCCTTGAGCTGATTGATCAGCACGCCTCCCGCGCCCTGGACCATGCATTTGGGCAAGCCGGTGGTTCCGGACGAGTACATGATGTATAAAGGATGATCGAATGGCAAGGCGGTGAAAGAAATCTCCCCGGACGGGGCGCCGGCAGTAAAATCGCCGAGCAGAACGCCGTGGGCGATCCCGGAAAGATCCGGGGCTTCTTTCTGGAAAGGCACGACCACCACCTTTTCCAGCGAAGGCAGTTGCGTGAGCATCTGCCGGATGCGCTCCAGGCAATCAAACGACTTCCCCTTGAACATATAGCCGTCGGCGGTGAACAGAATGCGCGGCGCGGTCTGGCCGAAGCGGTCCAGCACGCCCCGGATGCCGAAATCGGGCGAACACGAAGACCAGGTGGCACCCAGCGATGTCGCGGCCAGCATGGCGATGACCGTTTCGGGGATATTGGGCATAAAACCCACCACCCGATCGCCGGGGCGGATGCCGTGGCGCTTGAGGGCCCAGGCCAGTACGCGCACCTGGTCAACCAATTGGGCATACGTGAGGCGCAGCGGTGCACGGTTTTCACACCAGGAAACCAGGGCCACGGCGTCATCCCGATGGGTCAGGAGATTTTCGGCAAAATTCAGGCGGGCGCCTTCAAACCAGCGTGCCCCGGGCATTTTGCGCGGGTCGTCGATCACGGCCCGGTAGGGAGTCTGCAGGCGGATCCCGGAAAAGGCCAGGAAGGTTTCCCAAAAACGGTCGATATGCTCCACCGACCATTGATACAGATCGCTGTAGCCGCTCAAATGGGTTTGCCAGCGCTGGTTAACCGCCTGCATGAAGGCCGTCATGTTCGCTGCCGAAGCCCGTTCCACGGAAGGTGTCCACAGGAGTTTGCCCATCGTGCGCTCCTTTATCGAAAATAATTGGGAATAGTTGAAAGGTTCGAACACTTCGGAAATCCGAAGAAGCCATTCTCTCGAAACGCTTTGTTCTGGACGAAATGGATCACTTCGTCATTGAAGGCTCGCAAACGATCGGCCAGTTCGCGTGCTGAAGTGCTTGTCATGGCATTTTCCTTTCTGCACCTTGAAGGAGTGATCGCTGTCCGGCCAGAATGCCCTGAAGCTTTCCGGCATGGTTGGAAAAAATCCAATCCACACCGCGGTTCAGCTCCCGGAACAGGCACTTGCGCGAAGCTGGATAGGCTGTACCCACCTTCTGCCCGCGGTGTTTATGTTTCTCGATGAGCGCATTGCGCATCATTGCATAATGGGCGCACAGGCCGCCCCAGGGCCGCTGACGCACCCAGCGGCTCAATCGGTCGGGCCAGTGATACGCGATCGCCAAATAGCTTTCCAGGGGAAAACCATCCAAGGGGGTCAGAATGAGCGGATGCAGCGCCATGAAATGATAGTGCTCCACCGGCGACAGCCCGGAAAGGATCTCCTTTAGGATACGGCTTTGGCGCGGCGCATCCGGCCAAACGGTCTCTTTGATTTCGATCATCAGGTGCTGCCTGCGCCCGAGAAGTTCGACCACCTCGGCCAGGGAGGGAATGTCCGGGACGCGTTGGCGGAGTTGTTGCCGCGTAAACCGCGCAACTTGCGCCTGGATGCCGTACAAGCGCCGCAAGTCCGCATCATGCACCACCACCGGGACCAGATCGCTGGACCAGCGGACATCCAGCTCGATGCCCCAGACACCTTTGGTCTGGGCCCGCTTGAATGCCGCAAGGGTGTTTTCCTTTACGGTGACATTGTCGTACTCGCCCCGATGGGAGATGATGCGCGCGCGACCCAAGGCTTCGGCGGTCGGCGTCGGTTGGGGCCAACGCGCAAACACGGCGTCCATGAGGCGCATATAACCGTGTTCGATCACAGGTGGTATGCGCATGATGGTGGGCCCGACCTCCAGCCAGCCGAAAAATCAATCCGAATGCCGGGCCATCGCAGGCTTTAAAGCGACGCCTCCAGCGTTGCTTGGCGGTTCTCCAACCGGGGTTTAAATGATGCGGACCATTAGAGCCAAACTTTCTAGGATTGTCCACAATTTTTTGTGGACCGATCCAGGCGCCCTGGGGTAATGGATAAAATTTCAGCCTTGCGGAGGCCGCTTGTGGAACTGTGATGATACGGACCGATGACCATCCCATCAAAGCCGTCCTGTTCGATTTCGACGGCACCTTGACCATTCCGGGCGAATTGGATTTTGCGGCCATCCGCATCGAATTGGGATGTCCCCCGGATCAACCGATCATTGAGTTTGTCCAAGCGACCCAGGACCCGCACGGGCGCAAGGCGCGCATGGATCGATTGACCGCCATCGAATCACTGGCGGCCGGCCGCTCGCGGCCCAACACGGGCGCACAGGAATTGATCCAATGGCTTAAGTCGCAGCATTGGGCGCTCGGCATTCTTACGCGCAACAGCCGGCAATCGGTGCTGCGGGCCCTTGAAAATTTCGATGCCCTGGAGGCGCTGGATTTCGACCTGATCATCACGCGGGACGATCCGCTGTACCCCAAGCCGAGCGGCGAGGGGATTCTTTGGGCGGCTCAAATGCTGGGCCTGCGGGCCGAACAAATCCTCATGGTGGGTGATTTTATTTTTGATTGTCAGGCCGGACGGGTGGCCGGGGCACCTACGGTTCTGCTGGACCCCTTCGGCGATCCCCGTCTGCAATCCGTGGATTGCGATTACCGCATCGGGCGGTTGATCGAGGTGAAAGACGTGCTTCTATCCATTGGGCCTGAAGCGGAATGATCTGCCTGCTTCGAGTGGGTCAGCGTTTCGATGAAGCATCCGCCGCCGCCACCGCCGCCGCCACCGCCGCCCGTACTGCTGATAGGGGTTGTGGCCGAGGTCTGGTTGGAGTAACCGCTGCGGCCGTCCTGGGTTTGGGCCAGGACACGGTAAATGTAGGTGGTCTCAGGCTCCACCGCCGAATCGGTATACCCGATGCCGGATGCATCCACATATGCCACGACCTGAAATTCGGCTTCACTGTCCGAGCGACGTTCCACCGCGATCTCGCCTCCCAGGGGGACTTGACCCCACCAGTTCAAACGGACGGCATCGGTGGCGCCGGCATCGGCTGAAAGCGACAAATCTCTTAGCAAAGTCAAGGCGTTGAATGCATTGATACGGCCGCCCGTGGACGTGGCGGCGGCAAGGGATTGATCCAGATCGACGCTGCCCAGGAGAATCGCCTTGAGGGCATCTGGGAGCAGGTCCTCATGCCGGGACTGCACCAGGGCGGCAACACCCGAGACAAAGCCCGCCGCCATGGAGGTTCCGCTCATGAATTGGTACGCCTCGGCATCCGAGGCTGCGCTCAGGGACAGGTTGTCGATGAAAAAGCCGGTATTTGGATGGGTCGCATCGCTTGTGAACCGAAAACGCACATACAGCTGCACCCTGCCGTCCCACGGCCCCAGGTCGACCACGGCCGTGGTCCAAGAGGGAATGGTTCCGGAGATCCCCCCATAATAAATATCGCCGCCCAACTTGACCGGCCGTTTGCTCCAGACCGCCGCATCGGTCGAAACTTCCACATTGAAATAGTCCCGGTTGGCCTCCGAAGCCCCCATCAACTGAAAAGAAAGCCGGCATGCGGAGGCTTGAGCGAGGCCCAGCGGCGGGCTCATCACCCAACCATCGACGTTGTCGGCGTAGAGATCGCCCGCACTGACGGCCAGAACCGAAGATCCCGCGCCTAACGGAGCGGCTCTCACGATCCAGGCATCGGGATGCCCGCCCTTGGTCCACCCATTCAACCCCACATCATCGAAGCTGTCCGACCAGAGCACTTGAAGGCCCACGCCAAGGCTGTGGATGCGTGCGCCCGGTGCGGCCACATGCACGCGCAAGCGGCCTTTGTTGGAAAACCAGGCCAGTTGATCCACTTGGTCAGTGGCCGCCACGGCCACAATGTTTTCCAGTGGGAAACCGGCGGGGTAGAAGCCCGCGGTATCATTATCGGTGCCGGTGTTGCCGGCCGCACAGACAAACAGGGCGTCAGCCGACGCCATGAGGTTGAAAAGGGCTGAGCTGTACCCGGTACCGCCCCAACTGCAGTTGATGATGCGAACGCCCTGAGCCAAGGCATACTCGATGGCATCGATCGCATCGGCCACCGTGCCCAACTCGAATGTATTCATGAAACGCAAGGGCATAATGCGCACATTGCGGGCGATACCCGCCCCTCCTATGCCATTGCTGTCAAGGGCGGCAATGATTCCGGCCACATGCGAACCGTGACCGCTGGCATCCTGGGGATTGTTGTCGCCGTCGACAAAATCCCAACCGCGTATATCGTCGACATACCCGTTGCCGTCGTCATCGATTCCGTTGCCCTCTATTTCGTTCGGGTTGACCCACAGGTTTCCCGCCAAATCGGGGTGGTCCGGATTACAGCCCGTATCCACCACCGCCACCACGGCGACCGTTCCGCCCGCGGCCAACTCCCAGGCCCGCACGGCATCGATATCCGCGCCGGGCCTGCCCGTAAACCCGTTGACCACCTGACCCGTATTGTGCAGTCCCCACTGCTTTTCGAAATATGGATCATCCGGCAGCACCATTTGGGCAGCGAGCAGGTAATTGGGTTCGACAAATTCGACGTCCGGATCGTCCCGATACAGGCTCAGGGCCTCTGCCACGGTCAGGCCCGGTGGAAGGATCATTTGTTGAACGCGCCCGTTGACGATGGATCGCCGCGGTTTGGCCCCGATGCTCGCGAACCGCGACAGGGCGGCGGCACGGGTGTGAGATTTGAATCGGATCAGGACCTCACCGGGACGGTAAGCCGCCAGGTTTTCAGCGGCGCAAACCGAGGCACATGCAATGAAGATCCACATCGCGCAAACAGCAACCGAAAGACAACGCATAGCAGGGGCGCCTCCGTTGGATGGAGAAAGTGAAAACGGCAAGTCTTATCCGAATCATTTCTGCTATCGGCCCTTCCTGCTGAATCTTTAGAGGCCTGGAGCCCCGGCATCGGTCGGCCTGGCCGTCCAGGCCGCAAGCGGTTGTGGGTTTGGATCGCGGGGGCAGCACCGGCATTCAACCAAGGCCGGGCAAAGGTCCCGGTTCACCGGACAAAGCAACCGGGACAACTGGCCAACGCCAACAACCCAAGGCGCAAAGATCACTTGACCTCCACTCCCTTTTACATATATGATCGCATTTAACAGCTCCTAACAGCTCGGTTTCATTATTCTTCCCCTTACATAGCGCTTTGGCGGCGGCACAGACGGAAACGGCATGGGTAAGGTTTTGATCATTGCTGACCTGCAGGAGCTTATAGAATCTGTTGCGACGCTTCTGAGACCGATCGGCCACACACTCTTTTTTGCTTCCGATGTTTCCACCGGATGGTCCCAAGCCATCGAAAAAAGAGTCGACGTAGTACTTCTGTCCGTCCAGTTGGCCGCAGGAGACGGCTTGGCGCTGCTGCCGCGGCTCAAACAATTGCCGGCGGGTCCCGAAGTGGTAGTGATCGACCGTGCAGGCGACCCGCGAGCAGCCGAATTCGCCCTGCGCAATGAAGTTTGGGATTATCTGGCGGAGCAATCCGACGCACATCCGATAGCCCTCAGTCTTGACCAGGCCCTGCAATATCGTGAAGAACAGGTCGGGATCGCGGCGCCCGTACCCATCAAGCGCGAAAGAATCATCGGCAACAGCCCTAAAATGAAAGCCTGCTTTGATCTGCTCGGCCGGGCTGCAGCAAGCGATGCCAACGTTCTGATTATGGGAGAAACCGGCACCGGCAAAGAACTTTTTGCACGCGCAATTCACTCCAACAGCCCGCGTGCGCGTTCGCGTTCCCTGGATCCGGCGGTACGGGCCAGCAACCCGCGCGCGGATAAGAATTTTGTCGTGGTAGACTGCACGGCCCTTCCGGAAACCCTCTTGGAAAGCGTTCTCTTCGGCCACACCAGGGGCTTTTTTAGCGGCGCCGATCGCGACCATGACAGCCTGATTGGCCAAGCCCACAACGGCACCCTCTTTCTGGATGAAGTCGGCGAACTGCCCTTGAGCACGCAGAAAACATTCTTGCGCGTGCTTCAAGAGCGCCGATATCGCCCCCTCGGCGGGAAGAACGAATTGGAGAGTAATTTTCGCCTCATTGCCGCCACCAACCGCAACCTGGAGCAAATGGTCGAAGAAGGCAGCTTGCGCAAAGATCTCCTGTTTCGACTGCGCAGTATGACCATCGAATTGCCGGCCTTGCGCGAGCGCGCCCAAGATATCCCCGATCTGGTACGTTTTCACACCAACCGGCTTTGTGAATCCTACGGTATGGCACCCAAGGGTTTTTCAGTAGAGTTTCTCGACCAGATAACCGTCTATTCCTGGCCCGGCAATGTCCGCGAGCTGGTGCATACCATTGACGCTGTTCTGGCCGTCGCCGGCAATGACCCCACCTTGCACGCCAAGCATCTGCCGGTGCATTTGCGGGTTCAGGTGGTATGCAAACAACTGCGCGAACCCAAAGTAATGGTTGTCCCCAAGCACAGCGGCAACGGCCTGGCCGATTTCAAAACCTACCGCGAGCAAACCGAGCGCAAATACCTGACGGACCTTTTGCGCGCAACGCAACGCAATATCCCCAAGGCCTGCGCGATATCGGGCATTTCACGCTCCCGGCTATACGAAATGCTTTCCAAGTATGACCTGACCGGTCAGAATTGATGAATATCCCATACCGCTGGGGCATGAAGGAATCGGTATCGTCGAAGAGTTGGGTCCGGGTGCCGAAAAATTCGTGAAGGCCGGGGACCGGGTCATACCGGGCCGGGGTGGCACCGGAGGAGGTTATTGATCTCATTTGATAAACCTTCGTAAAAAATTCAAAACAGAACGACCTGACGGACAAATATTGGCTGTCTGGGCCAATCCGCCGCCTGTATCATCCTGAATGCAATTTCCTCCATTATTTGAAAACAGGCATCCTACGACTGCATTGTTCGAACCAGGAACCGTTGACTCCAGCCATATGCCGTGCCCCTTGTTGTTATAAAATCCACATCCTTGAAAGAATAGCCCTTGGACGATAGCGAGATAACTTCCATACTTTCTATTCCCAAAAACCATGATATTGTTGAGGTTCACATTCATGGCATTTCTGATGAAAACGCCGATGTCGTTATCGGCGACATATCCTCCGAAAAGTGAGACATATTCCAAGTTGGCATCCAGGCTTAATCCGGCACTGCTGTTGGCGTAGGAGAAGAAATTCGATATCAAAATATTTTTACTGTCATAGAGCGCAATTCCATCAAAAAAGTTATCGTGAAATGAAGAGTTTGAGATGGTTATTCTTTGGGAAAACCAGCTGACTACAATGCCGCCGCTGCGTGCATTATGGACGTTCATATTCTCGACCCAGAGGTAAGCCACCCCTCTTACGTCAACACCATTGTTCCTGATCCAGGTTTTCGCCGGAACATTCTCGCTTATTTGATTGGCCTTATTTCCATCAATTTCCATATAACCTATTCTGATATTCTGAATGATATCATTTGGGGTGGGCGTTTCCACGTCGCTCCCTATTAAAACCACCGGCTGATTTACGTTGGGACCGAGTTGCAGAAGCGTTCCTGTTTCTCCTAATAGCGTCACATTGGATCTTTTGATGTGTATTCCCTGATTGAGCAGATAGATTCCTGCTCTGAGATAAACCGATCCCCCCGTTAAAGGCAAGGCGTCGAGCGCTTGCTGGATATTGGCGGCATCATCCGCGCATCCACATGGCGTAATAGCTGCCGCAAATAGATTGGAGAGAGTTTCTGGAATCTTTGGCGCTGTCTTTTCCTCAGCCCCTGGGATGGGATAAGACCCACCGCTATAGACCAACCCGATCGGTTCCGTGGGAGATCGCAAACGGTTGTCTCTTCGCGGTAGCTCCGCATGGCCGAGCATTGTAAGTGGATTCAACAAGCTTAAACCAATGAGGACCGCAAAAAAAAGTTTATACTTCATAAACTACCATTCTGGAGTTCTGGGGCAGTCATTCGCCGCCTGTTGCGCATATGTGCAGTATTGTCTATACTGACTCACCTTTGCGGTTCCAGGCCGGCGGTCTTTTAGCAGAAGCACCTGTAAAAACACTTACAACTATAATAGAAAGGTGAACCGGCAGCTTGCGATGGGCAGCAGTAATCTTGAAGAAACTTCGGCTAAAAAAGGAGTGCATCCAATACCGGACTTCACACCCCAGAATATGGAAGCCATTTTGCCGTTCAAGGCTCTATTGATCAGGCATTGCGTATGGCGGCTTTTTTGGGAGTCCTTTTATTCCTGCAAGTTGCTGATGTCAGGGATTGAAGCCGCGCTCCACCAAATCGCCGCTTATGTCGTCGATCTTTGCACAACCGCAAAGGGCCATGGCCAAGTCGAACTCTTTGCGCAGGATCTCCAGCACATGGCTCACCCCATTTTCGCCATCGGCCGACAGGCCCCAAAGCACCGGCCGGCCGATCAATAGGCACCCAAGTCCAGTGGATGGACACTGTCCATGTTTGATGGACCAACCCGGTTGGACCGTAAAGCCCGTGATCTGCCGGTAGAACAGACCCCATTCAAGCCGGCGACCAGCGGGCCAACGGACAACGGGACAACCGGCGGCTGAATTAAACCGTCGGCAGTTTGAAATTTTTGTATTGGTCGCGCAGCTGGGTTTTTAAAAGCTTTCCGGTTGCCGTATGAGGCAATTGATCCACAAAGACCACATCGTCCGGCAGCTGCCATTTGGCCAGCGTTCCCTTCAGATGCGCCAGTACATCTTCCCTGGTGACTTGGGCATCCTTTTTCTTTACTGCGATCAGCAGGGGCCGTTCGTCCCATTTGGGGTGAGGCACGGCGATGACCGCCGCTTCGGCAATGCCGGGGCAGCCGACCGCGCTGTTTTCCACATCGATGGACGAAATCCATTCCCCGCCGGATTTGATCACGTCCTTGGAGCGATCGGTGATCTGCATGTAGCCGTCCGGATCGATGGTGGCCACATCTCCGGTGTCGAACCAGCCCTCTTCATCCAGGATACCGCCCCCTTCGCCTTTGAAATATCCCGATGTAATCCAGGGCCCGCGCACCAGAAGATTACCGAAAGCCCGGCCGTCCCAGGGCAGATCGCGGCCGTTTGCATCCACAATTTTCATATCGACGCCGTAGACGGCCCGGCCCTGCTTGAGCTGCAGTTTGGTTTTATCTTCGGAAGAGATGTTCTTGTGCTTTTTCTTCATGTTGCAGACGGTTCCCACAGGGCTCATCTCGGTCATGCCCCAGGCGTGGATGACGCGCACATCGTACTCTTTTTCGAATGCCTCGATCATGGAGCGCGGAGCCGCCGAGCCGCCGATGACAGTGCGCTGCACGCTTGACAAACGCTTGCCGTTTTCCTTCATGTAGGCCAGCAGCATCATCCACACCGTGGGCACCCCCAAGGCTATGGTGACCTGCTCGCTTTCCAGCAGCTCGTAAATCGAGGCACCGTCCAGGCGCGCGCCGGGCATGACCATCTTGGCGCCGCACATCGCGGCGGCATAGGGCACACCCCAGGCATTCACATGAAACATGGGCACCACCGGCAATATGGTTTCTTCATTGCCCAAGGCGACGGCGTCCTTGGAGCAGATCGCGTAGCTGTGCAGAACTGTGGAGCGGTGACTGAACAGCACTCCCTTTGGATTGCCGGTTGTGCCGGAGGTGTAGCAAAGGGAAGAGGCGGTGCGTTCGTCGAACAGCGGCCATCGAAACTCGTCGTCTACCCCGTCGAGCAGGCTTTCGTAGCAGATGACGTTGGGCAGTTGGGTTTGCGGCATATGGGCTTGATCGGTCATGATGACCACGCCTTTGACCTGCTTGATCTGATCGGCCAGCTTTTCGAGCAAGGGGACAAACGTCAAATCGGTGAAGATATATTTGTCTTCGGCATGATTGACAATATAGCCGATCTGTTCAGGAAACAGGCGCGGGTTGATGGTATGGCAGACGGCGCCCATTCCGGATATCCCGTAGTAAATCTCCACATGCCGGTATCCGTTCCAGGCCAATGTGGCGATGCGGTCGCCTTTTTCAACGCCCAACCCGAGCAGGGCTTTGGCCAGCCTCCGGGCCCGTGCGGCGCATTGCCTGTAAGTGTAGCGATGGATCGGCCCCTCGATGGTTCTGGAAACGATTTCTTCTCCGCCGTGATGCAGGGCCGCGAATTCAATCAAATCCGAGATCAGCAAAGGTCGATCTTGCATGAGTCCAAACATCTGGTTACCTCCTAAAGGCTGGTTGTTATTACGATCCTGGTCATCTTTTTTTCAAACTTCCAACCACTCCTTGCGGATGGCGTGATTGTTCTTCACATCCTCGGGCGTGCCTTCAAAAACGATCCGGCCATGCCCCATGATGTAGCTGCGCTTGGAGATCTTCAGTGCAATGTTCAATTTTTGCTCCACCAGCAGCACCGAGACACCGCGACCGGCGATTTCCTCAATCATTTTTCCCACCTGCTCGACCAGTTTGGGGGCCAGCCCTTCGGTGGGTTCATCGATCATGATCAGGTCCGGATCGCCCATCAAGGTGCGGCACATGGTCAGCATCTGCTTCTCACCGCCGGAAATCAATCCGCCGTGCACGTTGGCGCGTTCTCCCAGGCGCGGGAACAGCTTGAATACATCCGCGATGCTCCAGCGGCCTTGCTGTTTTTTGTTTTTGAGGCCCAATTGAAGATTTTGCATCACCGTCAGGCCGGGAAAAATCCAGCGGTCCTCGGGAACAAAACCGATCCCCATACGGGCGATCTCATGCGGTTTGAGCCCGGCAATCTGCCTGCCCCGGTACGTAATCGAGCCGCGCGGGGGCACCAGCCCCATGATGCTCAGGCAGGTGGTCGAGCGGCCCACGCCGTTGCGCCCCAACAGGCTCACGATTTCCCCTTTGCCGACGTGCAGGTCGACGCCTTGCAGAATGTGACTGCGCCCATAGTAGGCGTGCAGGTCTTTTACTTCGAGCATCTATGCGATCTCCTTGCCCAGATAGGCTTCCTGGACCTGTGGGTTGCTGCGGATGTTTTCAGGGGTATCGGTCGCAACGACCTCCCCGTAAACGAGCACCGATATCCGGTCGGCGAGGTTGAAGACCACGCTCATGTCATGTTCGACAATCACCAGTGTCTTGCCTGCCGTGACGGTGCGGATCAGTTCGACGGCGCGTTCCGTCTCGCTCAGGCTCATGCCGGCCGTGGGTTCGTCCAGCAGGATGACGTCGGTATTGCCGGCGATGGTGATGCCGACTTCAAGGGCGCGCTGCTCGGCATAGGCCAGCAAAGAGGCCGGAATATGCCCGCGATCGGCCAGGTGAATCATTTCCAGGATCTGCTCGGCCTTTTCGTTGACATGCTTAAGCCGGTCGCACAGATGCCAGAAGGAGTAGCGGTACCCCATGGGCCACAGCAGGGCGCAGCGGATGTTTTCAAAAACGCTCATCTTGGGGAAAATATTGGTCACCTGAAAGCTGCGGCTCAATCCAAGGCGGTTGATGCGGTGCGGGGGCAGTCCCGAGATGATGTGCCCGTTCATTTCAATGTAGCCCGAGCTGACCATGTAGAATCCGCTGATCAGGTTAAACAGGGTGGACTTGCCGGCGCCGTTGGGCCCGATGATGGCATGCCGCTCTCCGGTGGGTATGTCAAGGTCGACGCCGTTGATGATCTGGCTGCTGCCGAAATTTTTATGCACCCCGACGAGTTTCAATGCGCTCGCGCCCATCTATCGCCCCCTGTTCTTCATCGTTTGGGTCACCTCATCCCAGCTGCGGCCGACCCTTCGCTGGGCCTTGCGGAAGAAGACAAATCCTATCGCCGTCAATAGGCTCGCCAAAATCCAGGCAACGGGATTTTGGGCCCGAAAGATGATGCCGAATAACTTCATAGGTTCTTGCGGGTTGATGCTCAAGGAAAGATGATAATTGATCTCCACCAGGACCATAATCCCCAAAAACATGATCAATGCCGTGGTGAGGATCAGACCATAGGACGGCAGCAGGCGTTTCATCAGGCCGGCTTTCCAGACCGGCTCGTGCAGCATCATGATGCCGGCCATCCCGTTGGGAGCCCACAGCACCATGCCGACGAAGAGCAGGCCGAAGTAAAGCAGCCAGGCATGCGTGATGCCGCCCAGATAGACCTGCATGAAGGTGACCAGAATCGCACCCAGAATCGGACCGAAAAAGTAGCCCACACCTCCCACATAGGTCATCATCAGCACGCTGCCGGATGCATAAGCACCCACGGTTTCGCCGGTGATGATTTCATAGTTGATCGCGAAAAGCCCGCCGGCGATGCCTGCGAAAAAGGCCGCCAAACTGAATTGCATCGTCCTGACCGTCCTTACGTTGTAGCCGATGAAAGCGGCGCGCTCGGGGTTGTCGCGTACCGCGTTGGCCACCCTGCCAAGGGGGGTCCTGGTCTGCAGGTACATCAGCGCCGCGCACACGATGGCCCAGAAAGCGATCAGGAAGTAGACCTCGTTCTGCTTGCCGAACTTGAAACCGGTGATGGACAACTTCACCATGCGGTTGGCCGAAATCCCCTGCTCGCCTCCGAAAAACGTCGGCAGCATCAGCGCACTGGCCGCGATCAATTCGCCGATGCCCAGGGAGATCAGGGCGAAGGTCGTGCCAGCGCGCGCCGTGGACAGCCATCCGAAGAAGATGCCGGCCGCCAGACCCCCCAGGCCGCCCACCAGCGGCAGCAATTCGATGGGCAGGGGCAGTGTGCCGCCGTCGATCATGTTGAGCGCGTGCATGGCGAGAAAACCGCCCAGGCCAAAGAAAACTGCGTGTCCGAACGAAAGCATCCCGCCTTGGCCAAGCAGCATGTTGTAGGAAAGGGCGAAAATAACGGCGATTCCCATTTGACACAGCAAAGTGATGGAAAACCTTGAATTGAAAATTAACGGCAGAACAGCGCAGACGAGGACTGCGGCCAACCAGATTCCATATCGCTTAGCGAAAACAGTCATGTTTCGAATACTTTCTTGTTCGTGTCGGGTTTACGACTCGCGTTTGCCCATGATGCCTTTGGGGCGGAACATCAGCATCAGAACCATAAACAGGTAGGGCAGGATCGGACCGGTATGCGACAACCGGATGCGCAAAGCATCTCCGATCACACCGCCCGGCATCGTCCGAAGCCCGATCCAGGCCAGAATGTCACCCGGGGAAAGGTCGATGCCAACGGCAAAAGTCTGGATTGCGGCCAGGAGCAGGGAGGCCACCAAGGCGCCGGTCAAGGAGCCCATGCCGCCCACGACGATCACCACAAAGACAATGGGGCCCAGGGTTGCGGCCATGGAGGGTTCGGTGATCAGGAAGATGCCGCCGATCACGCCCGCCAGTCCGGCCAGGGCAGACCCGCCGCCGAAAACCAGCATGAACACCGTCGGCACGTTGTGGCCGAGAGCGCTAACGCCCTGCGGATGGGTCAGGGCGGCTTGAATGACCAGCCCGATGCGCGTGCGTGTCAGGACCAGGTACAACCCCACGAACATGGCCACCGAAATCAGCAGCATGAACATGCGGTAGGCTGAAAAGGAGGTGGTGAACAACGTAAACAGCGAAAAATCCAGGAATGCAGGAATCGGATAGGTCACGGCATTGCGGCTCCATATCAGATTGACACCTTCTTCGATGATGAACGCCAATCCGACGGTAAAAAGCAGTTCGGCCACATGGCCGTACTTGTGAACGGACCTGAGTCCGTATCGCTCGACCAGCGCCCCTATACCGCCCACCAGTACGGGCGCGATCACCAGCGCCGGTACGAAACCGACGAACTTGCTGATCTGGTAACCGAAATAGGCGCCCAGCATGTAAAAACTGGCATGGGCAAAGTTGAGCACGCCCATCATGCTGAAAATCAAGGTGAGCCCGCTGGAAAGCATGAAGAACAGCATGCCCAGGACCAGGGAGTTGAGAGATGCAAAAAAAAGATATTCCAGCATAGATGACTTTCCTGAAATAAACGGACGGGACCCCTCCCGGTCCGTTGCATAAATCGGGTTAGGGCGAAGGTTTTACTCTTTGTCGATGGAGCAGGCCGCGATAGCCATGGAGCGCGATGGACGCTCACCCCCGGGATCCCGTCGGCTCACCCTTTGACGTTGGTCGCTGAAAGGGGCGGCCGAACGGCCGCCCCTGTCTTTCTTGGTTTACCGGAAGGCAATCCGCCATCGAACCGGTCGTACAGCTCGGTTACTTCTTGGCCGGACGCTCCATCTTGCAGGTGGTCGGCATGGCTGTCGCCGGAGCCTCGATGCGTTTGACGGTGCTGAATCCCACACCTGTGTTCTCCGAATCGTACTTGACCTTGTCGGTGCCGGCTTTGGCGTAGACGGAGATGTACAACGGCTGGATCAGCTGGTGGTCCTCGGCGCGCATGGTGACTTTGCCGTAGGGGGTTTCATGCTCCATGCCCTCCAGAGCAAAAGCGATCGCTTTGGCATCCGTGCTGCCCGCCTTTTTGACGGCGGCAGCCAGCATCTCCATTTCCGTGCGGATGCGCCCGTAGTAGTAAGGCGATTCGCCGTTTTGGGAGTATTTCTTTTGGTACCCGAGGAAAAACTCCTCGTCCTTTTTGTTCTTTTCTTCATGGTTCAGGTTGATGTGCCATTCGGTCACGTGGTTAAGAACGCCGATTCCGGCCTCGCCGATAGCTTTGGGTGCGCCCAGGCCACCGCCGTAGAAAGTGTGGAATTTGGCATCAAGACCGGCATCCTTGGCGGCTTTGACCAGCAACGACATGTCGGCGCCCCAGTTGCCGGTGATGATCGTGTCGGCGCCCGAAGCCTTGATCTGGGACACGTAGGGCGAAAAATCCTTTACTTTGCCAAGCGGGGTGTAAACATCGCCCACGATCTGGACGTCGGGACGCTTTTCCTTCAGCATGCTCTTGGCGGCATCAGCTACTGCATGTCCGAAAACATAGTCCTGATTGATCAGATAGACTTTTTTGACGTTTTTTTGTTCCTTGATGTAGTCGGTAATGGCGGCCATCTTCATGTCCGCGTGGGCGTCGAAGCGAAAGTGCCAGAAACTGCATCCCTCATTGGTAAAGGCCGGTGTGACCGCAGCATAGTTCAAGTAGATCACCTCGTCGCCCGGGTTGCGTTCGTTGAACTTGTTCACGGCTTCGATCAAAGCGCCGGCCACGCTGGAACCGTTGCCCTGGGTGATGATGCGGATGCCCTGGTCGATGGCATTCTTGAACTGGATCAATGAATCCTGGGGGCTGGTCTTGTTGTCGAAGGGCACGATCGCAAACTTTTTTCCGCCCAGCACGCCGCCCTTGGCGTTGATCAACTCCGCATTGTACTGAAAATGTCTTAATCCAGCGTCGCCCACCCCGGCGAAAGCGCCGGACAAAGGATCGATGTAAGCGATTTTGATCGTATCGGCTGCCATGGACGGCGAAGCGATCACGGCTAACAGAACCACACCCATCAGAACCAAGAAAATCTTTTTTTGCATGTTCCATCTCCTTCTCTTATTTTAACGCTGATAGAAAAAATGTGAAAGGACTTGCCAGGAATGTCGACCCGGATGGCAAGCTCGCCGACCGCGTCCAAATCTTGGCCGCTAAGGATCTTTCCACTACCGGTCCGCCCTCCTTTCTAGAATGAGTTTTGAAGGGGAGGTGCCGAAAAGTTAATGCTCGCAGATGGTTGAGCTGGGGGTATCTCGAAAACCACAGGGGCAATTGGAAATACCGGGTGGAACATTTTAGGGGTGCATTTATATGAGCTTAGATGACGTATTTACCCGCTCCTGCGCAGCAGGGTTGTATATAAATCATTTTTTTAAAAAGTTTCAAGTTAATTTCTGATTCCGATTCATTTTGGTTCCAGTTTACAAATGTAACCTGGCGACCTCGGAATCAGCCCCGAGGACGCCCCTCACTTCTCCGGATTTGAAATGAACCAAGCCGTCCTCGCAGATCCTCAGGTAAGGAATGGCTGCACCTGTCAAAGTCGCCAAGGTCAGCAAAGGATCGTGAAAAGGCGTTCCCAAGGATTGTACCGCCCCGGTGAGATCGGACAGCTTTCGGGACAGATCGATCATCGCAAGATCCGCTACCATGCCCAGATTGGGCAGGGGCAACTCGGCCAATATCTCACCCTGCCGTGCCACCACGATTCCCCCCTGAAGCTCCCTGATCCGGTTGATGCAAAGGGCCATATCCGCCTCGTGGGCGCCGATCACGATCAGATTGGCGGTATCCCAGGCCACGCTGCTGGCGACCGCGCCCGCGCGCAAGCCGAAACCGCGCAGGAGTGCGGTGAAGATTTTGCCCGGCGCATGCCTGCGGTCGACCGCCGCAACTTTGATCACATCCTGCTCCGGAGCACAGCGGATGCATCCCTCAGGGGCCGGCCAGGAGAGCACCTGCTCGCGGGTGACCAGGTCGGTGACCATCTCGATGACCGACACTTGGGCTTTTGCTGCGGTGCCGCCCGCCCGTATGGTAAAATCATCTGCAGTAAGCTCCCGGGGTAAAGCAACGGTATTCCGGCTCCGATCAGAGAATGCATGCGCCCTGGGCGCGACCAGCAGGCGTCCGTCGCGGGCGATCACGCGTCCGTTGCTGATCACAAGCTCGGCGGTGATGGTGTCGATCTCGGGAATCAGCACCAGATCGGCGTAGCGGCCGGGTGCGATGCCGCCCACCAGGTGGTCGATTGCAAAATGCTCGGCCACATTGAGCGTCGTCATCTGGAGCGCTTCCATCGGGGTAAAGCCGTATTCAATGGCTTTTTGGACCACCGCCTCCATATAGCCCGAGCTCAACAGCGCCCCGGGATCGATGCCGTCCGATACGATTGTCAGCCGGCGCAGATCGACACCTTGGGAGCGGATGCGGGCTATTGCGGCCAGGTCTCTGCGCACATTGCCTTCGCGAGCCATGACATGGATGCCCAGGCGCATGCGCGCCAGCGCCTCTTCGGCCGTGATCGGTTCGTGGCATGAAGATATGCCGATGGCGGCATAGGCGGCCAGCTTGCCGTTTTTGGCTCCGGCCGAGTGGCCTTCCAGCTTTTTCCCCGCAACTAGGGTCGCCTGCATGGCCGGCAGCAGTCTTTGCGGGGATTGCATGACGCCTTGCCAATAGGATTCGCCCAGGCCCAAAATCTCTTCGCGCGCCAAAAGGCGCTCCAGATCCTGCGGATCAATGCCCAGCAGTTTGCGGCTGAGGGAGACCATGGGCGGCGCCGTGGCAAAGAGCTTGATCGGTTGGTCAGCCAGCGAGTCGAGAAAATCGACGATGCCTGCGTATCCGCCCACGGCATACGGCTCAAAGGCTTCAGTCACCACGGTGGTAGTGCCGCCCGGTGCGGCATAGCGGATAAATTCAGCCATGTTGAAAAAGGCGGCCAGGTGGGTGTGCCCGTCGATCAATCCGGGAATGACCACCCTCCCGGCCGCATCGATCACTTCGGTATGCGCGCCGATCATGCCATCCGGGGCGTCGCCGGTGTAAGCAATCCATTTACCCAGGCTGACGATCGACTGGTTCTCAAGTATTTCACCTGTGTAGACATTGGCCACCCGCGCGTTGATCACCGCGAGGTCGCCCGGCTTTTTGCCAAGGGCCACCTGCATCAGGGCCTGTGCATCGCGTGCGGCCAGATCCGCAAGCGGTTGATTGCTGCTCATGACGCTACCTGCTCCTTGGCAATTCCGGAATCCGTTTTCCCGCATGGGGGCGCGGAGGCGCGCAGCGCGCAAGCACCTGATCGTTTACATCTCCGCGTCTCACAACCCTGCCAACGCTCGTAATCGTAGCCGTAATCCAGTGGAGATGTAAAGGCGTTTTGATGGTCTCTCGCCTATGCTTTAGCTTTTGCTCATTGACACCCCCGCCCCGCGAGCCCTATTTTTCTGGAAAAAAGGAGTTGTCATGCCTGAAAAAAACATACAGGTTCTTCTGGCGCAACGGCCGATGGGGATGGTGAAAAAGAACCATTTCAGAATCGTCCACACGCCCGTGCCCGATATCGCAGACGGTCAATTTCTGGTGCGCAATCACTACCTGTCCCTGGATCCCTACATGCGCGGGCGCATGAGCGCAGCCAAATCCTACGCACAATCCGTGGAAATCGGCGATGTCATGGTCGGCGGCACGGTGGGGGAGGTGGCGGCCTCGAAGCATCCCGGGTTTAAAACCGGTGATGCTGTGCTGGGTGCGCTCGGCTGGCAGCTTTATGGTGTCAGTGACGGCGGCGGCATCGCCAAAATAGAAGATGACCGCATTCCCTTGTCGGCCTATCTGGGAGTCATGGGCATGCCGGGCGTCACCGCCTATGTGGGACTGCTGGATATCGGCCGGCCCAAGGCCGGTGAGACGGTGGTTGTATCGGCCGCCTCGGGCGCCGTGGGCAGCGTGGTCGGCCAGATCGCCAAACTAAAGGGCTGTCGCGCGGTCGGCATTGCCGGCGGTCCGGACAAGTGCCGCCACGTAAGAGAAGAATTGGGCCTGGACGCCTGCGTGGACTACAAGGCGGACCGATTGTGGGAAGATCTGGTCCACGCCACGCCCGCGGGTATCGATATTTATTTCGACAATGTGGGGGGTCCGATTTTCGATAGGGTGCTCAACCGCATGAATCCTTTCGGACGCATTCCGGTTTGCGGCATGATTTCCCAGTACAACACCCTCAAACCGTACGGCGTCCGCAATTTGCGCAACGTTCTGATCCAACGCCTTAAAATGCAGGGCTTCATCGTATCCGACCATGCCGGGCGCCGGACCGATGCCTTGGCCGATATCGGCCGCTGGCTGCTTGAAGGACGTCTTAAATACCGCGAAAGCATCACGCAAGGTCTGGAAAACGCACCGGCGGCCTTTATCGGGTTGATGACCGGTAAAAATTTCGGTAAGCAACTGGTCAAACTTATTTAAAGCAGCCGAAAGCATTAGAGATCTGCTGCTGAACAGTCCGTTCTTTCGTGCAGGATGGTTCCGGGATAGAGCTTATTCATTGTGCTGCGTTCCTCGCAGTGCAAGCAAGTCGCAGGTTCCCCAACATAAACCGCTAAAAGAGAAAGGTGGATTGCATGCCCAAAACGACATTTGAATCGCTGGAAGCATTGCGCAGTAAGATCGGACAGGAAATCGCCGTCGGCGACTGGACGGCCGTCACCCAGGAACAGATCAACCTGTTTGCGGAAGCCACCGGCGATCATCAATGGATTCATTTGGATCAGAAGCGCGCGGCGGCCGAATCCCCCTACGGCACGACCATCGCCCACGGCTTTTTGACCCTGTCGCTCATTCCCAGGCTGATGGCTGACACGCTGCAACTGCCCAAGGCCAAAATGTCGGTCAACTACGGCCTCAACCGGGTGCGCTTCGCCGCACCGGTGCCGGCCGGCAAAAAGGTGCGTCCGCGGGTCACCTTGCTGGGGATCGAAGATGTCCCCGGCGGCGTCCAGATGAACTGGAAAGTAACCATCGAAGTGGAGGGCAGCGAAAAACCGGCCTGCATTGCCGAGACGATTGCGCGGCACTATACGGACTAAAAAGAGGTTGGTTTATAGATCAACAACATAGGGACCGGTGGGCACAGGAAAGGAGTCATTGTGAAAGCATTCGTATGTACCGAATTCGGACCGGTCGATAACTGCGCTGTGCAGGAAATCGAGCCCCGCCCGCCCGGCGCGGATCAGGTCCTGATCGAAGTTAAAAGTGCATCCCTTAATTTTCCGGATGCCTTGATGGTCGAGGGCCGCTATCAATACAAGCCGCCCCTGCCTTTCACGCCGGGCATGGACCTGGCCGGCATTGTTCGTGAAGTCGGAGAAAAGGTCACGCATGTCGCGCCGGGAGACCGGGTGATCGCCTTTTCGGGCGTCGGCGCTTTCGCCGATTTATGTCTTTCGTCCAAGGACAAAGTGATTCCCCTGCCGGCCGGGATGTCTTTTGATATGGGAGCTGCCTTCGGGCTGACCTACGCGACCGCTATCCACGCCTTCCGCGATTGCGCCAGACTCCAGCCCGGTGAAGAGGTGCTGGTCCTGGGCGCGGCCGGAGGCGTCGGCATGGCCTCGATCGAAGTGGCCAAGGCCATGGGGACCCGGGTGATCGCCGCCGCCGCAACGGAAGAAAAGCTGAAATTGTGCAAAGAGATGGGCGCGGATGAAACCATCAATTACGACCAAGAAGATTTGCGCCTGCGCACCCTTGCACTCACCGGCCGCAAGGGCGTGGATGTGGTCTGTGATCCGGTGGGCGGGCGCTACACGATGGATGCCTTGCGCGCCACAGCCTGGGGAGGACGCCTGCTGGTGGTCGGTTTTGCGGCCGGCGACATACCCAAGATTCCGCTGAATTACGCCCTGCTCAGCGAGCGCTCCATCATCGGCGTTTTCTGGGGTGCGTGGGCCGCCCGCGATCCCGGCGGACAGCTGCGCAATATGGAGCTTTTGTCCCAGTGGTTTAAAGAAGATAAAATTCATCCCGTGATCGACAGCATCGTTCCCCTGTCAAAGATTCCCGATGCCATGCGGCGTCTGGTCGAGCGCAAGGTCAAGGGCAAGGTGGTTGTCCGGGTCCAAGATTGATCCGGCTTGGCCGTGGTTGCAATTGAAAGTGGCAAGATGAAAGCGGGGACAGTGATCTGCACGGGTGCCGGCACTCCCCTTGCTTTCATTGTCCACGCCTTTTTCGGGTGTTCGCGAAGACAGTCTATTGATCCGCCGGTCGTATTCACATATTGATCATATTCCCGTTTCCACAAATGCTACTCTAATCGATCAGGAGAAGTAATGGCCCAAGACATGCGCAGACTTATCGAGGAGAAGTTGTTTGTTCCCGTCGTCGAAGGGAAAGATAAGCGCTGTTCACCGAAAGAGGCGCTCGAAAGACATGTCCGCAAGCACATGACCCTGTGCTTGAACGCGGGCGTGGGAGCCCTGGCCTACGAACTGGTGCGCTGCTTCTGGGAAAAACAACCGGAATTTACGCTCGTTTCGCCCTCCATGAACCTGCACATGGTGGCCTTGATCAGAAACCGCATTGCCGTCAAGGTATTGGCCAGTTTCGCCGGCATCAACTATCCAAGCCCCCGGCCGTGTCCAGTGGTTCAAAACGCGATCGCCTCGGGCGCCGTCCAAATGGAAAGTTGGACCATGCGCACCATCCCGCAGCGCCTGCTGGCCGGTGCGCTGGGATGGGATTTCATTCCAACCCCCTCCCTCATCGGGAGCAGCATGGCCGAAGAAAACCGCGATTCTTTCAAGGTCATCGACAACCCTTTCGGCAATGACGGCCGCATCGGGCTGCTGCGCGCCTTGCGTCCGGACATCACGTTGATTCACGGCGCCGTGGCCGACCGCAGCGGCAACACCATCTTAACCTACCCCCTCTCCGGAGACGCCTTCGGCGCCTGGGCCGCCCAAAAAGGGGTCATCGTCAGTGTCGATAAGATCGTCTCCACCGAATTCATCCGCCGCCATGCCCACCTGGTGCGCATCCCGGCCTATGCGGTGCTGGCGGTCTGCGAGGCGCCCTTCGGCGCCCACCCGCTGGGAGTCATGCAGCACGGTCTGCCCGAATTCGAGGCCTACTTCCCGGACTACGCTTTTATGACGCAGGTCAACGAGGCCACCAAGCAGGAAGAGACGTTCGACCGCTGGGTGAAGGAGTGGATCCTGGACATTCCGGATCACCAGCATTACCTGGCCAAAGTGGGCAACGAGCGCATGCTGTATCTGAAAGGCAAGGCCGCGGCGGATGCCTGGCTGCCCGAAACCGAGGCCGAAGCCGCGCGTGTGGATTTCGCCAAACCGCCCAATCCGATCGAACGCATGGTGGTGGCCGCCGGCAAAATCATTTCCGAAAAATGCGTCGCCAAAGGCTATGTGAACGTCCTGGCCGGCATCGGTTTGTCCAACCTGGCGGCGTGGCTGGCGGCCTATGCGCTCAAGGGCGGCGATCATGAAATCGATTTGATGGCCGAGATCGGGATGTACGGTTATCTTCCAAGGACTTCCGACCCCAGCGTGTTCAGCTTTCACAACATGCACGCCTGTAAAATGCTCTCCAATATCGAAACCGTGCTGGGGTACAATGTGGGCGGGGCGGGCAACCATTGCCTGGGCGTGCTGGGCGCCGGCATGATCGATCCTCACGGCAACGCCAATTCCACCAAGATTTCAGACAAAATCTACCTGGTCGGCTCGGGCGGGTCCAATGACATCGCCTCCACCAATAAGGAAACGCTGGTGGTCATGAATGCGGGTAAACACCGCCTGGTGGAAAAAGTGCCCTATATTACCTATCCGGGCGAAAGGGTGCGAACGGTCGTTACCGATGTCGGCCTCTTCGAAAAGGTCGACGGCCGCGACACTTTCACACTGACCGCCTATCTGCCCGCCCATTCTTCCGATACGGAAGAGCAATGCATGCAGAAAATCAAAGAGAACGTCAGCTGGCCGCTTACGGTGGTGCCAAACCTGAAGCGCCTGCCGTCCGCGGAAAAGGAAGATGTCACCCTGCTCAGGCTGTTCGATCCGAGGGGATATTATATCGGAAGCTGAAAGCAAAGCAGCGAAGCAGGAAGATGCGCTTACCTCGCTGCGCGTTCATAAAGCTGGAGCTTGGGAACGCGCGAAATGGATAGAATGGCTTCACTTTCATCTTTATCTTTCCACTTTCATTACCGGCAAAGCCGGTTAAAGAAAGGCGGCCCCCATGTCCACTCTGAATGAGCACATCCAATCCTCCAGAAGAACCGGTGCCATCGAATTCATCATCGAGGAGCGCAGCGCCGATTGCGTGACCAGCCGCATGCCCGTGCAGGAAGGCATCTTGAACCCCTTCGGCGTCGTGCAGGCGGGCGCATTGCTCTGGCTGGCGGACGTCACGGCATCGGTGCTGGTTCTGGAAGCCCAGCCGGCGGACGACCGCGGCGAAGGCTTTCCGCTGGCTATTGATCTGCATACCTGTCTTTTCGGCAATCAAAGGGATGGAGCGATCAGGGCCGAAGCGCGCTTCGTGCGCCAGGGCCGGCGGGTCAGCGTGGTCCGCACGCGCATTTTGGGAAAAGACAGCAAACTGCTGGCCGAAGTAACCAGCACCCACGTGCCTGCGCGATGATCCGCCCCTTTCGTCCAGGGTCTTAATCAGCGCTGCCCGCAAAACACCCGGCCCGGGGTGGCGTTCGCCTGAATTCGGTTTTGCGCGGCAATTGCTGCGGCGTTGCCCGGTCGGAGCGATCTGGGGCTGAAGCTTGAAGCAAGCGCAGATGTTTCGGCCGCACCGGTTCGGAAAAAGGCCTCGAAGACCGGCAAACGGGTTACGGGCCGACCGGCAAACGACTGTCTTTCCGGTTCATGTACCATTGGTAACCGATCCCGAGGGCAAGCAGTCCCAAGCCTCCCGCGTCAGTGAGAGTGCTCGGATCGATGAGCAGCACCCCCCCCGCAAAGAGCACGCCGCGTTCCAGCATGTTCATGGGCCGCAGGAGGTAGCCGATCATGCTGGCCCCCACACCCAGCATTCCGCAGCAGGAGGTGATCAGGGTCTGCGTGAGCAGGTAAGGCGTGGTGTCGATCCACAGCATGGCCGGATTATACACGAAGATATAAGGGACGAGAAATGCCCCGATGGCCAGTTTGGTGGATGTTATCCCGGTCTTCATGGGATTGGCCTTGGCAATGCCTGCACCGGCATAAGCGGCCAGGGCCACGGGCGGGGTGATGTCGGCCACGATGCCGAAATAGAAGACGAACATGTGCGCCGCCAGGGGATGCACGTCCAGCAGAATGAGGGCCGGGGCGGCAATGGTGGAGGTGATGATGTAATTGGCCGTGGTGGGCGCTCCCATCCCCAGAATCAGGGAGGTGAACATGGTAAAGATCAGGGTCAGCAGCAGATAGCCGCCGGCCAGGTCCACCAGGCCGTTGGCCAACTTCAAACCAAGCCCGGTCAAGGTGACCACGCCGATGATGATGCCGGCGCTGGCGCAGGCCAGGGCGACCCCAAGGGCGTTGCGGGCGCCCAGTTCGAAGGCGTCCAGGATTTCGCGCAGGCTCATGCGCGTGGACTTGCGCAAGGCGCCGGCCACGACGCATACCAGCAGCCCCATCAAGGCGGCGTAGAGGGGTGTGAAGCCGGCCAGAAGAAATCCGACGATGGCGAACAGGGGAAAGAAAAGATGGCCGCGTTCGCGCATCACCGTGCCGAATTTAGGCAGCTCGTCGCGGCTCAAACCGCGCAGCTTGCAGCGCTTGGCCTCCAGGTGGACTTCTATGAAAACCCCGAAGAAAAACAGCAAGGCCGGAATAGTGGCCGCCTTGGCAATATCGAGGTAGGGTATGTTGAGAAATTCGGCCATGATAAATGCGGCCGCACCCATGATGGGCGGCATGATCTGCCCGCCGGTGGAAGAGGAGGCTTCCACGGCAGCGGCAAATTCGGGGCGATAGCCCAGCCGTTTCATCATGGGGATGGTCAGACTGCCCGATTCCACCGTATTGGCCACAGAGCTGCCCGATACGGTTCCCTCAAGGGCGCTGGTGACCACCGCCATCTTGGCCGGACCGCCCGAGGCCCATCCGGCAATCGAGTTGGATATGTCGATGAACAACTGTCCCAGACCGGTTTTTTCACGAAAAGAGCCGAACAGCACGAACAGGTAGATAAAGGAGGCCAGGACGCCCAGGGGTATCCCCAGAATGCCCTCGGTGGTCAGATACATGTGCGAGGAGATGCGTTCCAGGGAAAAGCCGCGGTGGGCCAGAAAACCGGGCAGATAGCTGCCGAAATAGGCGTACAGCAAGAAGGTGAGCGCGATACAGACAATGGGCAAACCCACGACCCGTCGAGTGGCTTCCAGGGTAATCAGGACCCCGAAGCCGCCGATGATATAATCCATGCGGGAATAATCCCCGCCGGCTTCCATGATCCGCACATAGTTCATGGACAGGTAAAGGCCGACATAAACTGCCCCCGCGGTCAGCAGCCAGTTGTACCAATGCAACCGATCCGAACGGCGCTTCGTGCTGAAAGGATAGAGCAGGAAAGTCAGGGCGAATGCGAATGCCAGCGCGATGGAGCGCTGCATCTGGGCTGGCAGCAGTCCGGTGGCCGCCGTATAGACCTGGAAAACCGACCAGCCGACCCCGATGGTATAGACGATCCAGCGGGAGATGCCCGGCAGCCGGCGGGTGTTGGCCTCCTTATCGACTTTCCTGAGGATTTCCTCCAGCTCTTCCTTGGAAACCGCTTCGCCATTTGGGGTCGCACTTTTTTTGGGCTTTTTTATGTCCACTGCATGTACCGTCCTTTGATGACATCGATCAGTGCAGTTGGGTAAATTGAAAGCCTCAGGGCCGTTCCGGGCGGCGCCAGCCGCACCAGAGGGATGGCGACCCCCTTGATGTGCAGGGTATGTTCGGCCACGCGTCCGACCCGGACCACGATATCCGGGACCGGCCTTTCAACGCGGTAAATCAGCCAGCCGTCGGGAGCGACGGAAAGCTCGCCGTCCTGGCTTGACCCTTCGGGCATGCCTGCGCCGAAGGCATCGAATCGCGAGCCGACGATCACCAGGTGATCGTCGGCCACACGCAGGGTATCGTATACCGGACGCCGGTTGACCGAATGGATATAGGCCAGGACAAATGTTTCACCGATCTGCATCCGTTCGCACCAAAGGAGCCGGCCTGTGCGTTCGTCGCTGATGCGCAACGCGCGGGACCAGGGCCAGAACACCAGAAGGACCACGGCGAGGATGAGCGCACCACCCCAAAGCCATCCGTTTTTCGGTCTCATGACTTGGCCTGCGTGGCCCATGGGGAGTCGTTCCGCAACAAATCCGGCTCCTTGACGGCTAACGTTGTCTGACTCTCACAGCCTGCTCCGGCAACAAAAAATTCCCGATACCGATCCCGATACCGATTCCGACCCCCCGAGAAGATTTGCAGCTGGGAGTCGGGGTCGCTATCGGAATCGGTATCGACCACGTTGCGCCGCGCAGAGGCGGCAAGGACGGCCTTCTTGCGGTTTGCCGCGTTACATGGCGCCTTTTTCTTTATAATACTTCTGCGCGCCCGGATGGAAGGGAATCGAAACCCCCTTGGCGGCCGTCTTCAGAGACAGCTCTTTGCCTTTGGCATGCGCGGAGGACAGTTCAGCCTGGTTTTCGAAAAGCGCTTTGGTCAAGTTGTAAACGACCTCCTCGTCCAGATCGCTTGCGCAAATGAGCACCGCATTGACCGCCACCGTGGTAACCTCCTCGGTCAAACCCCTATAGGTGTTGGCCGGGACTTTGGCCGCGGAGAGGAAGGGATAGCTGGCCGTCAATTTGGCAAGCGTAGCGGGAGCGATATTGAGCAGGCGGATCTCGTTTTGGGTGCTGATATCCATGATGGCCGCCGTGGGAATGCCCGCGGTTACGATGAAGGCATCGATATGTTTGTCCTTGAACTGTTCGGCGCTTTCCGAAAAGGAAAGAAAGTTGGCCTTGACGTCCTCTCTTTTCATGCCATAGGCATCCAGAAGCTGTCTGAAGTTGGCTTCCGTGCCGCTGCCCGGGGCGCCGACCCCCATTTTGGTACCTTTCAGATCCGCAAAGGTTTTGAAAGGGCTGTTGGCCCTGACCACCACCTGAATCACTTCGGGGTAGAGCACGGCGATGGCCTGCATGCCGGTGAGTTTTTCCTTGAACGCCTCCTTGGCATTGTAGGCAAAATCAAGGGTATCGCTTTGCACCAAGGCCAATTCGGCTTCCTTCTTGTTGATCAGCCGCACATTTTCCGCCGAGGCGCCGGTGGTCTGGGCGGTTACGTTCATTCCCGCAATCTTGGTGTTCCAAATCCTGGCCATGGCCCCTCCGAATGGATAGTAGGTGCCGGCCGTGCCCCCGGTGGATAAAACCAGTTGGGTGTCCGCTGCCTGCAGCGATCCGAACAAGCCAAACAAGAACAAACAAACGGTGCTTAGAAAAAGGAACTTTTTCATGTATAATCCCCCTTTGTGTCCGTGACTCCAATTTGCTTTCAAGAGGATCACGTGCCCGGCAGAAGGCGTAGAGGCCCCCATGGCCCCTTTCCGATTCAACCGGGCACTCCGAGCACCTGAACGCAAATTGGAAGAATGTATGAGTGGGCCGCCTGATAACATCAGCCTGCAGCCGACCGGTTCTAAAAATAACGCGTAACCAGAGCGATGCCATACCCCTGCGCTTCCGCCCTCAAAAACTTTTCTCGTCTGGAGCGGGCGACATCAAAGTCTAACGCATGAGATTCTCCCAGATGACCATATACCCCTGGCCGCGTCCCACGCACATGGTGGTCAAACCATAACGGGCTTTGGGGTTCTCCGTGATGGATCACCTGAAGTATATCGTTCGAAGAAAATAATCAACCTAGTTTGCTGCCGCTCGCTGCGATTATCGGTGAACGGTGTTTGTTTTGAAACAGGCAGAAGAGAAGGTGGGAAGAAGTCGGGGCGGCGCGCCGTGCCCCCACAGTACGGCCGTAGTTGGCAAACGGCAAACGGTTAAATGGGCTTTTTATCCTTCAACTCCCTCAGGTCCTCTAAAAGAGAAGCCATATCCTCGGGGAGCGGCGCCTCCAAAGACATGAGCTCATTGCTGAGCGGATGGGTGAAGCGCAGTTGAACGGCATGCAGCATCTGGCGCTGTGCCTGACCCAAAAGAGTGATGCCGGGCTCATTTTTTTGGCCAGACCGCGTCATGGCGCGCCGCCGGCCGTAAACCGGATCGCCAACAATAGGGTACCCCATGGAATGACAATGGACACGAATCTGATGGGTACGGCCGGTCTTGAGTTCAACTTCGAGCATCGTTGCCCCGGCAAGACGCTCGATGACCCGCCAGAGGGTGACCGCCTCCCTGCCGCCATGGGCGACGACGGCCATCTTCTTGCGATCCGAACTGTGACGGGCCACCGGCCGGTCGATGATGCCGCTGGATTGTTTCAACGTGCCTGTGACCAGGGCGAGATACCGTTTATAGATGGACCTTTCCTTGAACTGTCTCGCTAAACTCTGATGGGCATGTTCATTCTTGGCCACGAGCAGCACGCCTGAAGTATCCTTATCCAGCCGGTGGACGATCCCCGGGCGTTTTTCGCCGCCGATGCCTTCCAGATCCGGGCAGTGGTGCAACAATCCATGCACCAGGGTGCCCGATGCGTGGCCCGCGGACGGATGGACCACTAAACCGGATGGTTTGTTGATGACAATCAGGGCACGGTCTTCGAACAGGATATCGAGGGGTATCGGCTCGGGAATCATTTGCGTGGGAACTGCCGCGGGTATCCGGACCAACACCCATTCACCCGGCTTGACCCTGTAACCGGCCTTGCGCTGACTATGGTCCACGCGCACATCCCCCCGGCGGATCCAGTGCGCGACTTGGGAACGCGTGCTTTGCGGCAGGTGGGCAGCGACAAAGGCATCCAGCCGAAAGCCGGCCTCATGCACCTCAACGCACAGTTCCAACTGGCCTGGTTCTTCATTCATGGCATCAGGGGGAAAAGCGCCTATTCAGCTCCGGCTGCAAAGAGGGCTTCGATTTCGGAAACGACAGTCTTTTCGTCGCTGTTTTTAGCGGTGGAGAGCTCCTTGATCAGGAGGGTGTAAGCCGTATCGTACAATTTACGCTCTCCGAAGGATAGGTCTTTGTTCATCTTGAGCAGGGATAAATCGCGAAAGACTTCAGCCACTTCGTACAGGGATCCGGTTTTGATCTTGTCCATGTATTCCCTGTAGCGCCGGTTCCACGTCTGATTGTCGACGGTCAGATCACGTTTGGCTTTGATGACATCCATGATCTTGGGGATTTCTTTTTCACCGATCACGTCGCGCAAGCCGACCGATTCGACGTTCCAGGTGGGTATCATGATGACCATGTTGTTTTCCAGGATCTTCATGATGTAAAAATCATGTTTTTCCCCATTCACGACACGGGTCTCGATGGCCTCGATGCGGCCTACACCATGGGCCGGATAAACGGCCAGATCGCCGACCTTGAACCTCCCGGGAGCGCGCTTGGGGGGTGCTTTTTCTTCTGTGGATTTCGTCATAAAGGTTCCAGAATATAGGTTTTGGGGCGCCTCAAGCGCCTAAATACGCCGAAATAGGAGCAAAACATATCATTTAAAGGGATGACTTGCAACAAAAAAGGATCGGCCCCGGGAGGGGCCGATCCGTGGAATCGGAATGCTTGGGTCAGTCTTCTTACATCAGGAACGGAACCAGGAGCAAGGCCACCACATTGAGTATCTTGATCATGGGGTTAACAGCCGGGCCGGCCGTATCTTTGTACGGGTCGCCGACGGTGTCGCCGGTAACGGCCGCTTTATGGGCATCGCTGCCCTTGCCGCCCAGGTGGCCGTCTTCGATGTACTTCTTGGCATTGTCCCAGGCCGCGCCGCCGGTGGTCATGGAGATGGCCACGAACAGGCCGGTCACGATGCTGCCGATGAGCAGACCGCCCAGTGCGACGGGGCCAAGCAGGAAGCCGACCACAATCGGGGCTACAACCGGCAGGAGAGCGGGAACCACCATCTCTTTGAGGGCGAACTTGGTCACGATATCGACGCATGCGCCGTAATCGGGTTTGCCGGTACCTTCCATGATGCCGGGAATGTCGCGGAACTGACGGCGCACTTCTTCAACCACAGCGCCGCCGGCTTTGCCGACCGCCTTCATGGCGATGGAGGCGAACAGGTAGGGCAGCAAGCCGCCGATGAACAGACCGATGATGACCCTCACATCGGAAAGGTCGAACCTGATGGCCTTTTCGGCGCCCTGCATACCGAATTCCTCGACGTAGGCGGCAAAAAGCACCAGGGCGGCCAAACCGGCCGACCCGATGGCATAACCTTTGGTGACGGCCTTGGTGGTATTGCCCACCGCATCCAGCGGATCGGTGACGGCGCGCACGCTCTCATCCATCTCGGCCATTTCGGCGATACCACCGGCATTGTCGGTGATGGGGCCGTAGGCATCAATGGCGATGACCATACCGGTCATGGAGAGCATGGACATGGCGGCCATGGCAATTCCGTAAAGAAGGCCGAAATGATAGGCCACCATAATGGCAGCGCAGATGGCGATAACCGGGGCTGCCGTGGCTTGCATGGAAACGGCCAAACCGGCGATGATATTGGTGCCGTGACCCGTTGTGGAGGCATCCGCAATACCCCTCACCGGCGCATATTTGCCGGTATAAAACTCAGTGATGATAACGATCACGACCGTCAACACAAGGCCGGTCAAAGTGCAGTAGTAGACATCCAGAGCCGAGATTTCGTTACCCTCTTTGGTCACCAGTCCGGTCATGTAGCGGGTGCAGGCATAGTAGAAAGCGATACCGGCGAGAATGGCGGCACCGAACATGCCCTTGTAGAGAGCGCCCATGATGTATCCGCTGCTGCCCAGGCGCACGAAGAAAATGGCGATGATGGAGGCGATGATGGAGATCGCACCCAAAATCAAGGGGAACTCGGTGGCCATGCGCGATTCAGGGAAAAGCAGGTTTCCGATCAACATGGCGGCCACAGCGGTCACCGCATAGGTCTCGAAAAGGTCGGCCGCCATACCGGCGCAATCGCCCACGTTGTCACCCACGTTGTCGGCGATGGTGGCAGGGTTTCTCGGATCGTCTTCGGGAATTCCGGCTTCGACCTTGCCCACCAGGTCGGCGCCGACGTCGGCGCCCTTGGTGAAGATACCGCCGCCCAGCCGGGCAAAAATGGAAATCAAGCTGCCGCCGAAGCCCAGGGCAACCAGGGCGATGACCGCTTCTTTAGGAGCCACGCCGATATTGATCAGGATGGTGTAATACCCGGCCACAGCGGTCAGGGCCAAGCCGGCCACGACCATACCGGTCACCGAACCGCCCCTGAAGGCCATTGCCAGGCCCGCGGACATGCCTTTCTTTGCAGCTTCGGCCGTACGCACATTGGCGATGACCGATACGCGCATGCCGATGTACCCGGCGCAAAAAGAAGCCACCGCACCCAACAGGAAACCGATGGCGGTCTTCGCACCCAGGGTAAAGATTATAATGATGAAAATGACAATTCCGGCAACGCCCATACTCTTCATTTGGCGATTGAGGTAGGCAATCGCGCCTTCCTTGATGGCGTTGGCAATACGCTGCATTTTTTCATCTCCGGCAGGCGCGCCCTTGACGATAGCAGCCAGAATGATGGCAAACAGTACACCGACCGCTCCAACCAATGTACAAAGCAATGGAATGTTGTTGGTTACGTCCATTCTCTCCTCCCTGATGGTTAACTTAACTTCCGGTTATAGCAGTTCATCGCATCCTTAGGACCTTTATCCAAAATCGTCACAACCGCTTCGCATGCTCTTCGAAGAATTTCGTCCCAGGCGGCCATTTCATCGCGGTCAAATGCCTTGAGTACATGATTGACGACGCCCGCGTCGTTGCGGGAGCGTCCGACCCCCAGGCGTACACGGATGAAATCTCCCCCCCCGAAGGCATTGATGATCGATCGTATGCCCTTGTGTCCGCCATCGCCTCCTTTCTCTTTGATCTTTAATCTTTGAAAAGCCAGGTCGATGTCATCATGTACAATGACCATCTCCTGGCTCTGAATCCTGAAGAAATCGGCCAATTGGCGCAGCGGCGGGCCGCTGCGGTTCATGTAAGCCAGTGGTTTGGCGAGAAC